>CANGQU010000108.1 GCA_947456345.1 Alphaproteobacteria bacterium
AACAGCCCAAAAGATTTACAAAGCCCTGCTCGATGCGATTGGCTAGATTTTTTTGCTCGCTGTCCTGACCTGGGCGCGAATCACGCTGGCTCCTGGCGGTATTCGCGCCCGCTTTATTTCAATGCCCCACCACGCGCCACACCAGACCTACGGCCGATAATTGTTGGCGAATCTGTGTCTGCAGATTATCCAACCCCTGGGCCGACGACGCCTCTGCGCGCAAGGACAAGGCGGGTTGCGTATTCGATGCGCGCAGCAGCCACCAGCCATCGGGCGTATTCGCCCGCACCCCATCAATGGCCGAGAATTCAACCCCCGCCAAAGACAGATTTTTTCGTATCGATTCGATTACATCAAATTTGCGCTCGTCCGGGCATTCGATGCGGAATTCGGGTGTGCTGTGCAAATGTGGCAAGCGGTCGAACCAGGCGGACAGGCTTTCGTTCAAACTATCGAGATGCGCCAAAAAACGGATCGCGGCGTAAATACCGTCATCAAACCCGTAATACTGGTCTTGGATAAAAATATGCCCGCTCATTTCGCCTGCCAGTGGCGCTTTTAGTTCGCGCATTTTCGCCTTGATCAGGGAATGCCCAGTTTTCCAAACGACCGGCTTGCCGCCTGCTTGGGCGATGCCATCGAATAAAACCTGGCTGCATTTGACATCCGCAATGATGGCCTCGCCTGGGTGAAGCGGCGCAATCGCCTCGGCCAGAAATAACAAAATCTGATCGCCCCAAAAAATGCGGCCCCGATTATCAACTACGCCCAAACGGTCGGCGTCGCCATCAAATGCAAAACCGAGATCGTATTTACCATCGACCACTGCCTGTTGCAGTTGCTGCAAGTTTTCCGCAACCGATGGATCGGGATGGTGAACGGGGAAATTGCCGTCCACTTTTTCATTGAGCACCAAATGCTCGCCGGGCAAGCGGCGAATCAATTCGGGCAGCACCGCGCCCGCAGCGCCATTGCCCGCATCCCATACCGTCCGCAACGGGCGGCGCAACTTGGGCAACGCCTCAGCTAAACGCTGCGCGTAGTTTTGTAAAACGGCATGTGAACGGGCAAAGTTGCTTGGTGCATCTGGAATGCTGGCCGGATCGATCTTTGCGGCCAAGCGGCCCAATTCTTGGATTTGCGGGCCGAACAAAGATTGCCGCCCCGACAGCAATTTAAAGCCGTTATGGTGTTTGGGATTATGCGAGCCGGTGATCATAATCCCACCCGCTGCTTGGGTATCGGTGAAAACGGAAAAATACAATAATGGCGTCGGCCCCAATTCGGTTAACGCCACGCGCAAGCCGGTAACGCTGGCCAAGCCAGCCAAAAGATTCTCCAACAATACAGGCGTACTCAGTCTCCCGTCGAATCCGACATGCACCAAAGGATTTGGCTGATCGGGATGCTGCGTTTTAAGCCAAGCGCCAAAGGCGGCGCCGATGCGCCGGGCATCCGCCGCGTGCAATGTTTCGCCATACACGCCGCGAATATCATATTCGCGGAAAATGACCGGGGAAATTGGTTTAACCATGACGGACTGCTTTCGTCGCCGGCGGCAAGCACGGTGTGCGGCCCAGGGAATGATAATGCACCCCGCCATTAGCCATCGCGGCCGGGGCGTAAAGATTGCGCAAATCGACGACCACCGGATACTGCAACTGCCGCACAAAATCAGCCGGTGTTAGATCACGGAATTCTTGCCATTCGGTTAGAATGATGGCCGCATCCGCATTGCCAAGTGCCTGGGCCGCAGTATCCACCACTGCCAAGCCTGGCAATAATGGCGCTGCTACCGCACCCGCTTTGGGGTCATAGGCCCGCAACTTTGCGCCCGCCGCCAGAAGCCCGCGCAGGATTGGCAAGGCGGGGGCGTCACGCATATCGTCCGTGCCCGCTTTGAACGCCAGGCCGAGCACCGCCAGATTCTTGCCAGCAACCGGGCCGATGGCGCGAATAATCTTTTGCAGCATCTTGTCGCCGCGCGCTAGATTGGCGCGAATCGTCGCCTCGACGATTTGCGTCGGCTGCCCCATTTCCCGCGCGGCATAAGCCAGCGCCAAAGTGTCTTTGGGAAAGCACGAGCCGCCATAGCCCGGGCCCGGCTGTAAAAACCGGTTGCCGATACGCGGATCCATACCGATTCCGGCGGAGATGGCGCCAATATCCGCGCCCACCGCCTCGGCCAGGTCGGAGATTTCATTGATAAAAGCGACCTTGGTCGCCAAAAAAGCATTGGCGGCGTATTTTATCAGCTCGCTGCTTTCAAGCGTGGTCGATAATACTGGCGTACCGGCAGTAATTTGCGCACGATACAAATTTTCAATACGCGCAGAAACGCCGGGCGAATCAGCGCCGATGATGATGCGGTCTGGTTGCATAAAATCGCCAATGGCTTGCCCTTCGCGCAAAAATTCTGGGTTGGATGCGACTTGGATGGAACACCCGGTCAATTGCTGCAAGCGCTGTGCAATCTTGCGACCGGTACCGATGGGCAAGGTGGACTTGCCGATTACGATTGCGTCTTGGGCCAGGTTGGGGGCGATATCGTCAATCGCCGACCAAACTTGGCTTAAATCGACGGCGCCATCCACCCCTGCGCTGGGCGTACCCACCGCCAGCATCACCAGATCCGCACTGCGCAAAGCGCTTAGATCGGTTGTAAAACGCAAGCGTCCGGATGCGATCGCGCGCGCGACCAATTCGCCAAGCCCTGGCTCGTAGATCGGCATGTCGCCGCGCATGATGCGGGCAATTTTGTTGTGATCGCGGTCGATGCCAATAACTTGGTTGCCTAAATCCGCCAAACAGGCGGCGGTAACCAATCCGACATAGCCCGTGCCGATTACGGCCAAAGTCTCGTTTTGCATGTTACGCCGCCTTGGCCGGTTGTTGCGCTAAAATGCGCCGCACATCGTGATGCAAATCCGGCCGTGCCAAAGCATAGGCTAAATTCGCCTGCAACCAGCCGATTTTATTGCCGCAATCAAAATGCTGGCCGGGAATGACCACGCCCGTAGTTTGAGTCTGCGGCAAAATCGCGGCCATGGCGTCGGTCAGTTGAATTTCGCCGCTAAGCCCGGTCTTTTGCGATTCCAGCGCCGCGAAAATCGATGGCGGTAAAATATAACGTCCAACAATACCCTGGCGCGAGGGGGCATGGGCCGGGTCCGGTTTTTCCAACAACGCATCAACCGCAATCGTATCCCCCGTCTGCACCCCGCCGACGATGCCAAAGCGCTTGGTGTCTTCGGCCGCGATCGTCATGGTCGCAATCGCCATGCCCCCGGGACGGGTGTGATAATGATCGCATAATTGTTGCAAAGCGGGTTTGCCCGATTGGATCAAAATATCGGCCAGGATAACGGCAAACGGTTCGTTGCCAACAATGTGCCGCGCGCACCAAATGGCGTGGCCCAATCCCAGCGGCTCGGGCTGACGGGTGTAAACCACCTGCCCGGCTTGGGGCAAAGAGCGCCTTAGATCTTCCCAAATCGCTTGTTGTCCGCGATTGGCCAACAGCGCTTTGAGCTCGTAATTCTCGTCAAAATAATCTTCGATCGCGGTTTTGCCGCGACCGGTGACGAATATAAATTCCTCGATCCCGGCGGCGCGCGCCTCGTCAACGGCGTAATGGATCAAAGGCCTATCGACAACGGTCAACATTTCCTTGGGCATAGCCTTGGTCGCAGGCAAAAAACGCGTACCCATACCGCCCACGGGGAAAACCGCTTTGCGAATTTTGGGGGGATTGGACAAAATTTGGGTAGCCATCGGGCCTTCTCCTGGCGAGGTAGCAGTGCGCTGCAACAACACCGCGCAACCCCGGAAATGGACGGGTTTTAACGACTTGATGCTTGTTTTATCTTGTTTTTTTGTGCAGCGCAAATCATTCTTATCCTTACTTGTTAAGCATTACTTAGCTACATATTGGGTATCTTATTACAGGAGATCGCCCGATGTCGTCTGTGACCAAACTCAAAACCAACCAAGCTAGCAACGAATCCTCCATGCCTTTATTCACCTCCCGAGATTTCGACAACCATGAACAGGTTACGTTCTTTGCCGACGCTAAAACCGGACTAAAAAGCATTATCGCCATCCACAACACCAAACGCGGCCCTGCCCTGGGCGGCTGCCGGATGTGGAATTACGCCACCGAAGAAGAAGCTATCACTGATGCGCTGCGCTTGTCGCGGGGCATGACCTATAAGGCGGCGATGGCGGATCTGCCGCTGGGTGGCGGTAAATCGGTTATTATCGGCGATTCCAGCCGGGACAAGACCCCAGAGTTATT
>CANGQU010000109.1 GCA_947456345.1 Alphaproteobacteria bacterium
ATTGGCTCAAATCCGGCCCCGAAGCCGAAGCCCGCATCTGGGGCCAAACCGCCGACATTGCCACATTTCAACGCATGATTCACCCCGACGATTTGGCGTACCGTGCCGAATTGGTCAATCGCTATTTAACCCGCCAGCGCGATATGCATGCCTGCGAATATCGTTTGCTGATGCCCGATGGCCGCATTGTGTGGGTGGAAGAACGCGGCTCGGCCGAATATGACGAATTTAGCAAACCCGTGCGGCTATTGGCCAGTTTGCGGCAAATCACCGCCCGCAAAGAAACCGAAGAGCGCTTGCTGCGCCAAGCGCATTACGACGATTTAACCGGGCTCTACAATTTCATGCATTTGCGCCAGGCGTTGGATCATGCGCTGGCTTATGCCCGCCGCTATCAAACCGGCGGCATGTTCCTAACCGTCGGCATCGACAACATGTCGCTGATCAACAACGCTCTGGGCACAGGGGTTGCGGACGATGTGATCATCGCCATCACCAACCGTTTGAAAAATTTACTACAGCTCACCGATATTATCGGCCGCGCCGGGGGCGATCATTTCGGCATTATCGTCAACCATTCCGCCCCGCGCGACGAAGCGGCGTTTTTGGACGGCATTTTATCTGCGGTCAACGGCACGGCGATTACCACCAGCCACGGCGAGGTCGGCGTAACCGTATCGATTGGCGTTGCCAAATTCATCGACGATGGTTTAACTGCGCACGATGTGATGTCGCGCGCGGAAATCGCGCTGCAAGCGGCCAAACGCAGCGGCCGCAATTGTATCATTCGTTACCAGCCGAATTTACAGCCGTTATTGACCAACAATTTCAGTCTGACCGTCGCCGAAGAAGTGCGCGCCGCCCTGCGTTATGGCCGGATCTGCCTGGCTTATCAGGCCGTGGTGCATGCCGATGATTCCACGCCCGCGTTTTACGAATGCCTGGCCCGCATCCGCCGGGAAGATGGGAGTTTATTGCCCGCCGGGGCGTTTATACCTACGGCGGAACAAATGGGCTTGATGCGCGAAATCGACGAACACATCGTCCGCCTGGCGGTATATGAACTGCGCAAAGACCGCAAGCTGCGCGTGGCCGTGTATTTATCCGCTTATAATGTGGGTAGCAGCGCCTGGTCGCGGCATTTACGGCAATTATTGACAGAAACGCCAGACGTGGCGCAACGACTGATTATAGAAATCACCGAGACTGCCGCGCTGGCTGATCCGGCACAAGCGGCGGATTTTGTCCGGGAACTGCAAGCGATGGGCTGCCAAGTAGCTCTGGACGATTTCGGCGCGGGCTATACGTCTTATCGTCAATTGCATATGTTGCCGGTCGATATCGTGAAAATCGACAGCAGCTTCGCCAATGGCGTATCCACCAATATTGGCAATCAGCTTTTTGTCCGCACCTTGATCGAATTGGCCAAGGGTTTCGGGCTGGCCACCATCGCCGAGGGGGTGGAGTCGGCCGAAGACGCCGAAATGCTAAAACAATTCGGGGTAACATATTTGCAAGGTTACTATTTCGCCAAACCCGATTTGCGCGAAACCATGCGCAGCGTCGATGCCGCACCAGCCATTGTCAAAGTGGCGGGATAGTCTTGTTACATTCAGGTCTGGCTAATTCTGCCTAGGGTTTTTGCTGGCGGCGGTAGGTGGCCAGCTGGCGATGCAAATCCTCGAGATGGGATTTAAGGCGATTATATTCCGCCTCGCTAACCATGGCGCCGCCGCTTTCGGTGTTACCGCTGGCGCCAAAAGGGTTGAACATCCGCATCGTGTTTTCCAGCATCGCGATGTTCTGCTTGCTCATTTCATTCAACGCGCCCATGCCGGGGATCATATTCACCGAATCGTTCCATTGTCTTTGAATGCGATCGCGGTTTTGGTTGAAATTGCCCATCGCCTCTTCGAGGAATTTGGCCACCGGCAATTGCAAATTGCCGCCATAATAACTGATCAATTTTTTCAAAAACCCGACGGGCAGCAAATTGGTGCCCTTGGCCTCTTGCTCGACGATGATTTGCGTTAAAACTGAACGAGTCAAATCCTCGCCATTCTTGGCGTCATAGACACCGAAATCCAAACCGCGCTTGACCATATCGCACAAATCGTCAAGGGTGACGTAAGTGCTGGTCGAAGTATTGTACAAACGGCGATTGGCGTATTTCTTGATCACAATCTGCGGGATGTTCGCTTTGGCCATGGGATACTCTTGCAAGAGGATGCAGGGATGAGATAGCTTATTGTACAGCAAATCGCCTTTTAACCCAAGTTTATAAATCCCGTGTCCAAGACCCGCCAAAAGCAGAATCGCAATCAAAACGCAACAATCCTGGCGGCCGAGGCGATCGCACTCTGGCAGCGCCAAGTGGCGCTATGGCTTGGCGATACCGGCTGGCAAGGCGTGCTGCAACGCGGCGCATCCGGCTTGGCAAACAATACCACTGCGTGGCAAGATGCTGGCCATGCAAACCCCGCCTCCCCCAACCAGCCGGACTGGCCCGCGGCCGCTATGGCTGCATCAGCAAACGGCGCTTTTGACCTATCAAAGCTTGCGGCTGTTATGGCCGGTTATGGCGCAGGGCAGCATGCCATGGCACCCAAAGCTGCAAAGCGCCGGAAAAAAATGGCAACAAAAAGTAAAAAACCTAAAACCACCCGCCCGCGCCGCGCTAGACGCGGCGCTTGAACAGCAACTGATCGCCCGACTGGATGATTTCAAATTAGGCGTTGACCGCTATCACGCCCAACCGCCCAGCCACCGCGCTGATCATTATTCGGTAATCGAGACCATCGGCAGCGCCCGCCTGCTCGGGTATGGACAAGCGCGACCCGATGCGCCGCCGATATTGCTGATCCCTTCCCTGGTTAATCGTTTTTACATTTTGGATTTGTATCCGGGCTGTAGCTTGCTGGAATTTTTATATCGCCATGGGTACTCGCCCTATGTGATCGACTGGGCCGAGCCGGGGGATGCTGAAGCCGGTTTCACCCTCGACGATTATCAAACGCGTATACTCACTATGGCTCAAACCTTAAGCGATCAATGGCAGCGCAAGTTGCACATCGCGGGGTATTGCATGGGCGGGGTTTTCGCCACCGCCCTGGCACAATTGCGCCCCAAAATTTGCCAAAGCCTGATGTTATTGGCGACCCCATGGGATTTTACCGGCATGGGCATGAGCCGCGATAAAATCGAAAATTTCCGCACCCATGTCCTGCCATTATTCGCGCAAAATGACCTGGTGCCGGTGGATTTATTGCAAGCGATGTTTTTTGAACGCGAGCCGTTTTTGGTTATCGAAAAATTCATCCATTTATCGCGCCGCCAGGATATGGCGCATTTTACTGCGCTCGAAGATTGGTTGAATGACGGCGTGGCATTGACCGTGCCAGTCTTGGAACAATGCCTGATACAATGTTATGGCGATAATCGTTTGGCCAAAGGTCAATTCCTGTGCCTTGGTAAAAAACTGCGGCCAGGGCGGATTAACATCCCAACCCTCTCGGTCATTCCCAAAACGGACCGGATTGTGCCCAAAAACTCGGCCATGGCGCTGGCCCGCGCTTTTCCCAAGCGTAAAACCATCCTGGCCGATACCGGACATATCGGGATTGTAACCAGCAAACAGCAACAAACCGAGCTATGGCCCAAGATTGCTACTTGGCTGCGCAAAACAGAGAGTTTATAAGTAACCACCCCCTCCCCATCCCCTAGCCCCAGGTTTTCCCATGTCACAAAATGAAATCGTTATCGTTGCCGCCGCCAGAACCGCCATCGGCTCGTTCATGGGCAGCTTGGCCAACACATCCGCCCCGCAATTGGGCGCCGAAGTCATCAAAGCCTGCTTGCAGCGCGCGAAATTAGAAGCCGGTCACATTGACGATGTGGTCATGGGGCAAATCCTGACAGGTGGCAGCGGGCAAAACCCCGCCCGCCAAGCGGCGATGGCAGCGGGCATTCCCGCCGCTAAAACCGCGATTACAATCAACCAAGTTTGCGGCTCTGGCCTACGCGCCGTGGCGATGGGTTTTCAATCCATCCGCAATGGCGATGCCGATATTGTGATTGCGGGCGGCCAGGAAAATATGAGCCTGGCCCCGCACGTGGCGTATTTGCGCGCGGGACAAAAAATGGGCGATATGAATTTTGTTGATACCATGATCAAAGACGGGTTGTGGGATGCCTTTCATGGCTATCACATGGGCATCACCGCCGAAAACGTTGCGCAGCAATGGCAAATCACCCGCCAGATGCAAGATGAATTC
>CANGQU010000110.1 GCA_947456345.1 Alphaproteobacteria bacterium
CCGCAGGCGGCATCACCACAAACCGCGATCAAGAAAATTCAGCCGTTGATCGAAATTGCACAGGTCAAGGAAGCCTTTGTCCTCAAGATGACCTGGGCGCAGCCAGTCGCCGCTGCGGTGTTTAAACGGGCCGGGCAAATCTGGCTGGTGTTTAACCAGCCCGCGCATCCCGAACTGCAACTAGCACAGTTTCAGGGTCTGGCGCCGATTGGCGAAATTAAACTTATCCCCGTGGAGGGAGCGACAGCGATTGCCCTTGAAACCGTGCCGGGAATTCAGCCGCGTGTTTTACCGGAATCAGATGGAAAGACCTGGATCATCACGTTGGGTAACCAGCCGATGCGTCCGAATGTCAGTATTCCGATCGATTTTAAGACTATCGATGCGCGCGCCAACCTTAGTTTATTAGTGGATCAACCCAGCACGGTGTTCACCGTCCGCGATCCGGTTGTCGGCGACGACATTGTGGTCGGCACGGTGCAAAGCACAGCACGCGGTATTAATGGTCTACGCAGCTTCGCGCAATTTGATTTGCTGCCGACGGCCCAAGGGGCGGCTGTTTTGCCGAAAACCCCGGATGTCATGATGCGGCAGGAATTCGATGGGTTCTTCATTTCTTCGACTGATGGCCTGACCCTGGCCCGTGAAGTGACGGTACAAAAAACCGAGTCTGGTCCTGAAACCTTTGGCCCGAATATCGGGCGCGGGGTTGCCGATAGCAAACCGATCCTTAACTATGCGGAATGGCGGGGCGATCCGCAAATCAGTTTTTACCACAAAGAACTAGCTCTGTTTGCAGAGTTGGCAGCATTGGACGAAAAGCTGCGTAACCCAAAACGGCTGGAGCTAGCAAAGCTGTATTTCGCGCATGGCTGGATGTCGGAAACATTGGCTGTGTTGGATGCCGCCGCCATAGACGATAGCGGATTTAACCGCCAGCCCGAGGCGCAGGCGATGCGCGGCGTGGCGGAATTGAACGCTTTTAATTTTAAAGCGGCGCGCGAGCATTTGATGGATTTGCGATTCGACACTCAGCCGGATTTGGCCACTTGGCGCGCCGTATTGGCCGTGCTAAGCAACGATTGGTTGGGATCGGGGCAATATTTTTCCGTCTCCGACCATCCCAATCCCGATGCACCGGCCAATTTGCGCAAACTTGCCTATTTGGCGCGGATTGAATCAGAGATCAATAACAACAATCTTTTGGCCGCTCAGGAAATGGTGGCCACGGCAAGGCAGGATAACGGCCTGCCAAAGATGGACCAAATTTTAGATTATTGGCAGGGGGAGTTGACGTTGCGTGATGGTCGCACCGAAGAGGCTGTGCAAATCTGGAATAAGGTCGTGGCGAGCGAAGATCCCTATGCCCGTCCCAGGGCCGAGTTGGCGCTGATCAATTATGGGGCAACCTCGCAAACGGTGGAGCGTCAGGAATTGATCGCTCGGTTGGAGCGGCTGCGTTTTTCCTGGCGTGGAGACCGGTTTGAATTTGCAGTGTTAAAAATGCTGGGCGAGATGCAGATCGAAGACGGGCTGTATCGGGATGGGCTTTATAATCTGCGCCGCGCTGTCACCAATTATGCCGATCAGCCTTATGCCGAGGAATTGTCCAAGTTGATGGTGGTGACCTTTCAAAAATTATTCTTGGAAGGATCTGTCGATAAAATGTCGCCAGTTGGGGCGCTTGCTTTATTCGATGAATTCCGCGATCTGACGCCGACGGGGCCAGAGGGCGATAAGATTATCCAAAAATTGGTAGAAAGATTAATCAGCGTGGATTTATTGGATCGCGCCGCCGATTTACTATCGCACCAAGTCAATTATCGCCTTCAGGGTGAAGAAAAGGCCAGAATCGGCGCCAAGCTCGCGCTGGTATATTTGCTCGACCGTAAGCCAGAAGAAGCTATCAAAGCCATCGAGAGCAGTAATGCAGCTCAGGTAAGTGCTCCATTGCAGGCAGAGCGGAGGTTGCTGCGTGCCCGCGCCTTGTTCGATTTGAACCGCAGCAACGAGGCCTTGACACTGATTGCCGACATCGACGGGCGCGAGGCGGATATGCTGCGGGCAGATTTATATTGGCGCTTGCGCAATTGGCAGGGTGCGATTACCCAGCTGCAAAAATTATTGGCTCAGGTACGGGATGCCACCGTTAGCACCGATGAAAATACTGTCGATCCTGAAGTCAGTCGTTTGGTCATTAGCCTGGCTTTGGCGAATGCTTTGGCTGGCAACGATCAAGCTTTGCGCGATATCAAAAAAGAATATTGGGCCAGCATGAAAACCTCGCCCGATTTCGAGGTGTTCGAGATCATTACCGCCGTCGATGCCAGCCAGCCGCTTAGCATTACTGAATTGGGCAGCAAGTTGGATGCTGTCAGCCGGCTCGAGTCTTTTATGAACTATTACCGCGAGCAGATTAAAAAGGGTAAATTTATTTCCGACGGCCAATAAATGGCTGGAAAATTACCCGCCGGCGAGGCTGCCGCCATAGCTTTGTACCAAGCTGCCAGCGATCAAATACCAGCCGTCTACCAGTACAAAGAAAATCAGTTTAAACGGCAGGGAGATCATGGCTGGGGGCAACATCATCATCCCCATCGACATTAAGATCGATGCCACGACCATATCGATCACCAAAAAGGGCAGGAATATTAAAAAGCCAATTTCAAAAGCGCGGCGCAATTCACTGATCATAAAAGCGGGGATCAATGCCTGCAGCGGAGTTTGTTCAATTGTGACGGATTCTTCGGTCTTGGCCAGGCCACGGAATAAATCCAGGTCTTTGCTGCGGGTATGGGCCAGCATGAATTCCCGGAACGGGCCGACGCCGCGATTGAACGCCTCCACCTCGGTGATTTCCTCGGCCATCAGGGGTTGAACGCCTGCCTTATATGCAGCCTCGAAGGTAGGCGTCATTACGAACAGGGTTAGGAACAACGCCAAGGAAATTAACACCGAATTGGGCGGCGTCTGCTGCACGCCCAGCGCGCTGCGCAACAGCGATAACACAACGACAATGCGCGTGAACGACGTCACCATGATCAAAATCGACGGTGCCAGCGATAAAACCGATAGCAAGGCGATAAATTGCAAAATCCGACTGGTGACGGCGGTGCTGCCATCCCCCATATCCAGGCTAAGGGTTTGCGCCATGGCAGGCAGCGCAAAAAAAGTCATTGCGAGAAAAGCGCCAGCGAGGAAAAGATAACGGCCAGATTTACGCAGCATCGGCGGACCTGTGAGCGTGAGGGTTGGGGGCGTGGTGTGGCATAATCTGATCACCCATGGGGGATAATAGCACCAAATAGTCTTGGGCATCGCAACGCAGCAGAACAATTTTGCGTTTATGATCCAGATGCGTGATTTCAGCGATACGCAGGCGTTTTTCCGCCTGCGGCAAAGCGGATGGCCCAAAAAGGCCATAGCGGCGTAGCAAGATCGAAATACCGCCGATCAGGCACAGCACAAACATCAACGGCCAAATAAACTGCCAATAGGACAAAGAGTCCATTTATTCATCCTCTTTTTTTATTTGCGCTGCTTTGCCATAGGCCTGCATAGCCTGGCGTTGCGGGTTAAGGCCTTTAATCTTCTGCGCCAGTTCCGCGTGCTTAAGTTGGATCATTTGGTATAATTTATCCGCCTCGTCTAACAAATTCAGCAAAGGCATTTGTAGCGTATCGCGCTGGGCCTTGGGCAGGGCGGCTATATCCTGGCACACGCGCGTGATGTTTTTTTCGCTTGCAGTCAAATCGATGTCCTCGCCACTGTCGAGCTTTAGCTGAGCGGTGCTGAGTTCGCTTTGCAGGGTACGCAAATGCTGGGCTATGGTGTTGGTGTCGGTCATGTGTCACGCTCCGGCGTTGGGTGTGTGGCCGCATTGGCCCTATAGACATAGGATAGAATTTCAGCGACGGCGGCAAATACTTCGACCGGGATTTCCCAATCCACCTCTAATGCACCCAATACTTCGGCTAAATCTTTGTCTTCGCGCACTTTAACGCCATGGGCAAAGGCCAAAGCCAACATTTTTTCGGCCAATTTGCCGCGCCCGGTCGCGGTCACGCGGGGCACTGCCCCCCTATCGTCATGGTTTAAAGCGATGGCCAATTTCTGTTTGGCCTTGGTGCGCTTGACGGATTTGGGGATTTTTGGCGGCATCGGCCGGACCGCAGCTATGGTTTGGGTTTAGCGGCCGCCGCCAACAGTGCGGCTGTGACGTTTGAGGTGGAGGAGGCTGCAACCTTGTTTTCTTCTTGAATA
>CANGQU010000111.1 GCA_947456345.1 Alphaproteobacteria bacterium
CGGCCCAGGTTTCGGGATCAGACTTAACCGTGATGTCCAATGGTGGTTCGGCCAAATGCGCTTGGGCGATGGCGCGGGCCAGATCCTCGCCATAGGTCTCGATCCAGCTTTGCCGCAGCCAAGCGGGCGTATTTAAAATAAATTCATCCTGGGCGGTGATCAGCCCCTCGCCCTCTTGTTGTAAACGGCGCAAAACGGCATTGACCAAGGATTTAAACGCGCCCAGCCGGTTGCGGGCGCATAATTCAACCGTGGTAAACACGGCAGCATGCACCGGCACATCCATGAACAGCAACTGCGCCACCCCAAGGCGCAGGATATGCATCACGGGCGCGGCGGATTTGGCAAGCGGGCGCTGCAAACAGGATTGCCATAACGCATCGATCTGGCCCAGGCGGCGCAGCGTCGTTGCCACCAGCCAGCGCGCCAAACCGCGGTCGCTGGGGGTTAGGCCGTTCAGCCCGCGGTGGCTGGCCAAAATCTGGTCGAGCGGTTTTTTCAGGTCTAAGACCTGATGCAGGATGTCGAATGCGGCTTGGCGGGCGCCAAGCCCGGCGGCCGGGGATTTTGCCATGGCCGCAATCTAGCGGAATTTAAAAACTATGCTATATAAAGTGTATGTCTACAGCCGAAATCCCAGCCATGCCCAAACCCGCGCCAAAACCGGCCCAGAAAACCCCTGTCGATTTGCCACCGGAAATCGGCGGCTATAAGGGGCAGGAGCCTACGGCGCACGGCGATTGGCAGCACAAAGGCCGGGTTAGCGATTTTTAGATTTTTGGAATCTGGCGCTTTAAGAACTCTTCGAACAACGGTACGGTAAAAGCCGTATCACCATGAGCTGGGCTGTAAATCATCCCTTTTTTGATCAAAGCTCCTCGCAGCGGCGCGACTTGGTTGACCTGTTTTTTCATAATTTCGGCAATATCGCCTGAGCGCTGGGGTTTGGCGCCAAGCTCGGCCAAAGCGCGCACATAATTTTTTTCCGTTGGCGTTAAGCGATCAAAGCGAACACGAAAGAAATCCTTGTCTAATGTTGCAATGGCTTTTTGGGTGGCGATTTTCACGTCCTCGACTGTAATTGGAGATTGAGCTGCGACCAACCAAGCATGCTTGCCCCATTCCTGTAAAAAATAAGCATAGCCATGAGTAGCGGCATAGATTTCCGCCAATGCTTCTTGAGTAAACTCAACACCCATCGATTTAACAGGTTTTTGCAACGCTTCGGCGGCGTCCTCCTCGTTTAACGCGCCAATATCCGGGTAAGTGAACAATCTTTCGGCATAGGATTTGGAGTTTCCTGCCTTCCCAACCAGTTGCGGCAAGCCCGCGCCTATAATAATCAGTGGCAAAGATTTTTGGGCGATAAGGTGCACCGCCATGATAATCGCGCTTAATTCTTTTTCGTCCAAATATTGCATTTCATCCAAAATAATCGCCACGGCGGTTTGTCTATCTTTGGCCGCTTCGCCAATCGCTAAAAATAATTCGGCCAAATCGACTTCGATATCGCCGCTGTCGGCCGCTCCGGTTTCGGCGTCATAATCCAGATAAAATTCTACATCGTGCATTTTCAGCTTAAGACCATTCATAAAACTTTTGAGAACTCGAATTGCACGCTTGGCTTGAGCGCTGATTCTTTCACCACGATCCAGGTCGAATAAAATTCGCCGCAGATGCGGCAGCAATAGTTCGGCCAGAGTCTTCTTTTGCCGACCTTCATGGATTTCGACGTAAATGACTTTGTACAGCAATTTCTCGGCTTGGCGCTGCACTTCGTTAAGCAACACAGTTTTGCCAACGCCGCGTAATCCCACCATCAACAAGCTTTTTTCGGCTCGTCCGTTTTTCACTCTGGCTAAGGCGAGCATAGCTGTTTCCAGAATTTGCCTACGACCTGCCAGCTCTGGTGGGGGATTACCGGCGCCTGGTGAAAAAGGATTTTGCTGTGGGTCCATTTATAGAAACCTTATCATAAGTTATAAATGTTATTGTATATTATATTAACATTCATAACTTATGATAACAATCCTATAAATCAATGCTTTCTAAAAATTTATCCTCCCCCTTCTTAAGGCCCAATTGAGCCAAGCGCAATAATTCTTGGGCCAGCGGGCGAATGGTGGTGCCCCGGAACGTTGTATCCAGGCCCAATCGCGGCGTTGTGAGATGCAGGTGATTAATTTCTTGCGCCGTCCAATCGGCGCATAGCGCGGTTGCTTGGGCGCGGCTGTGGTCGTCATACAATAATCCCGTCCATAATGCGGGAACAGCCATCGCATCTGGGAAATCCTGACTGTCGCTGCCGCGAATTTCCAGCCATGGTTTGATCCGCACGGTTGGGAATCCGGTTGTGACGTGCAGCGCCCAATCCTGAATGGTGGCAAATTCCCCGCTATGCCCGGCTAGGCGGCCATGCATAAAATCCGCGAAATTTCCCCCCGGCGTTGCGACCAGCTTGCCGCCCCGTTCATAAAAATACATCGGCATCGCCAACAGATAATCGACATAAGTATCAATGCGGAAATTCCGCACAGCTGTGCCCGGCAATAAACCCGTGCGCGCGGGATCGGTATCCAGCCATACTTGGTTGCGATAACTGGAGTAAGGGGTGATTTCCCCCTCGACCATGTTGGAATTGGAAAATATCGCTGCCACGATGGGCTGTAAAATACTGACCAGGGTTACCAACTCCGCTTGATCGGCGGTGTCGCTAGCATCTAAATTCACCTGGACGCTGGCGGTACGGTGCATCATATCCAAACCCAATTTGCCGGTGCCGGGCATGATGCGGCGCATGATGTCGTAACGGTTTTTGGGCACGCGCGGCATTTCGGCCAAGGTGGCTGTGGGGTGAAAGCCGCGCCCCACAAAATGAATGCCCATGGTTGCCGCAACGCGATCGGCGGTTGTGGCGTAACGCGCGACCACATCGTGCAGCGCGCCCAGGTTAGCGGCGGGCATGGTGGAAAACTCGATCTGCCCACCGGGTTCCAGGGTGATCATTCCATCCGCATGGCGCAAGCCTATTAATCCGCCATCGTCGGCAACGGGACTCCACCCACCCACACCCAGCATATTTTGCAAAAACGCTGATACTGAGATCGGGCCGTCATAGGGCAATGGCGCGCCCGTTGTGGTGATGACACCAAATCTTTCCCATTCCATACCGATGCGCCGGGCGGATTTGGCGATGGGCGCAAAGGAAAAAAAATCCAGCAGGTCTTGCCGGGTCAGGATTGCGGGCGTTACAGGCATAGGGGATGTATGGTTAGAATGAAGCATAAGCCCTCCCTCACCCCACCCTCTCCCTCCCAGAGGGAGGGAGAGGGAGATTTTGTTTAGGCTCGAAGAGCCTTAGTAAAATCGGGTGAGGGTGGTATTTATTTACAGTCAAATGAATATATAGGACACTCGATCACTAACGCCAATCTCCCGCAAGTGCTTGATAAACGGATAAACACGCAATAGCGGCAGTTTCCGCGCGCAAAATACGCGGGCCTAGATGGATGGCCTTGATGCTGGGGTTGGCGGATAATTGTTGACGTTCTTGGGCGCTAAAGCCGCCTTCGGGACCGATCAAAAACCCGCACCCGGTTTTGGGCGCTGCTGTCAAAGCCACGGCTAGATTTTCACTGCCCCCCATTTCATCGGCCCAAAACAATTTTTGTGTTTGGGGCCAGGTCGCCAGCACCTGCGCCAGGTTTTGCGCAGGGTGGATTTTTGGCACACATAAACGATGCGATTGCTCGGCCGCCTCGATGGCGTGTGCGGTGGCCCGCTCTTGATTAAGGCGCAGCGTGTTGCTGTGGGCCGTGAAAACTGGATGGATCGAAGTCGCGCCAAGCTCGGTGGCTTTTTGGATAACGAAATCGGTTTGATCTTTTTTCAGCGGTGCGAATACCAGCGCCACGGGCGCAAGGGTCATTTGGGCGCGGGTTTGCCGCAAGACGGGCAAGCTGTCCGCTTGATACTCCGCCGCCCACTCGCCATCGCGGCCATTGAATACCAATACGGGCGCGCCCGGCCGCAATCTTAGTACATGGGCCAGATAATGCGCTTGATCGGCGCTGGGCTGGACGCGGCTATCCTGGGCCAGAGACTGGTCTAGATAAAGGCGCGTTTTTGCTTTATATTCCACGGCTTCGTTCATACCCGCACCCTACCCAGACGTTTTTAAATCCGCAAGCGCATGTTCCATCCCGCCCGCCACTTGGCCGAATTGGCCCGTTTTGACCGCCC
>CANGQU010000112.1 GCA_947456345.1 Alphaproteobacteria bacterium
CGTGCCATTTAAATTCGCGCCCGAAATATCGGCGTTTTCAAAATTGGCGCCCCGGCAATCCGCTTTTTGCAATTGCGCCTTTTGTAGATTGCAGCCAGTTAGATTCGCGCCGTAAAAATCCGCCTCGTGCAAGGTGGCGCTATGGAAATTGCAATGCCGCAAATCCGCGCCGGTGAATTGCACCCGGGATAGATTCATGTTGACGAATGACATGCCCGACAAATTCTGATGCGAGAAATTGGCGCGCTTGCCGCGGATATTGCCTTTGAGCCAGGCTTCATGCTTGGCGAGGATTTTATACAATAGGTCTGGATTCATGATTAATCGGGCAGAAGCGCCTCTTGATAATTGCTGTTGCTGAAATTAGCGGAATCGATGTTGGTATGCAGAAAATTGGTCAAGCGCAGATCCGAGCCGCTGAAATCCGTGCCATCAAGGCTGGCGTGGCGGAGATTGGCGCCTTGCAGATTGCAATTAGTGAATTTGCCGCGATCGAGACGGCTCGAACGGCGCTGTTCTGTAAAATTCTGCCAGCCATCGATAATCGCTTCGTCCAGATCCGCGCCATATAGATTGGCAGCGTTCAAATCGGCGTCTTGCAAATCGATGCCATGCATCGTCGCCGCGCGCAATTTGCATCCCCGCAGCTTGCACCATGACAAATCCGCCAGCGATAAAATGCTATCCGACAAATCCGCGCCGGACAAATCGGCGCCGGCGATATTGGCGCCCATTAAATTAAAACCGGATAGATTCACGTTGGGCAAAATGGCGCGGCTAAGATCCGCGATCTGGCCGTCTTTGCCGCCGCTGCGCAGGCAGGTCAGATGCTGGCTAATCGTCAGCCGGATTTTAGTCGGCAGGTGGATGGTGATTTGGTCGTGCATCGCCCCGCGCAAATCCGATGCGCTGAAATCGATATCGTCGATCATCGCACCCTCGAAATCGGCGTGGCGGAAATTGGTTTGATTGACAAGGGCGCTTTCCAAATTCGCGCCTTTTAGGGAGGCGAGCGCCAAATTGGCCCCCGATAAAATCGCGCGGGCCAGATTGGCGCCGTCCAGATTGGCGCGGGTCAAATTGACCGACGATAAATTGGCGCCCGCCAACTGCGCGCCGACTAGCGAAGTGGAGCGCAAGGACGAGCCACTCAGATCCGCGCCGTTGTTGACCGGTGCTTTGGCCGCGGCCTCGACGAAATCGGCGACGGTCGAACGGCGCTTGCCTTCGGGGACGTTTTCTTGTGCATTGAAAAAAGATCCGCCGCGAAAATCCGCTTGTTTTAAATCCGCATGGTCCAAATTGACGTTTACCAGCGACGCGCCGCGCAAATCCGCGCGGGCCATGTTCGCCGATTCCAAATTCGCGCCGTCCAATTTGGCGACGAACAAATCGGCATAGGACAAATTGGCGCCGATCAAGTTGGCGTTTGATAAATCCGCACCCGTCAGGCGCACGGATTGCAGCAGCCAACCGCGCATGTCCATGCCGCATAATTTTTGTTTGGACAAATCGGCGCGTTCACCGCCTGGCTGTTTATGCAGCCACTTGGCGTGTTTGTCCAAAATCTCTTTCAATTCGTTTTCATACATGCGTGTGATCCAGAACGCGACATTAGACTTTAGGACAAGCGCGCGGCAAAGTATATTTCCGAACGCATTGGCCGCTTCCGTGCGGGGGATAACCGATCCTGCTATGGCGAAAACGACACACCGCGCCAGTGGGGTATTTTCGCTGCGTTGCAGCGAATTTGGCCGGCGTAAAGCCACGATTTGCCGAAAACAGCTTGCGTCCTGGCGGTGCTGATATTAATCTTATCGAGCACTTACAAAGGATGCATTATGGCGGCAGCAACCGATCCCCAGACCCTTAGTTTCGAGCAAGCGATTGCCGAGCTTGAAAAGATTGTCCAAAAGCTGGAAGGCGGCAGCGGCAAACTCGAAGACGCCATTACCGATTACGAGCGCGGCACAGCGTTGCAGCAAAGGTGCGAAGCCTTGTTGAGCCAGGCCGAGCTCCGGGTGCAAAAATTGATTGTCGGCAAGTCGGGCGTTACCGGGGCCGAAGCCTTGGACCCGCAATAAAATTTCTTAGCCTTATCGATCCTTCTATTTTTTAAAATATTTACCGTTAGGTGTTTTACATGAGCGATCTCCGCCAAGCCCTCAAAGACAATGCCGAGGCCGTCAACAAAATGATGGACAGCCTGATTCCCAAAGCGGATGGGGGCCAGGGCAAGTTGTTCGAGGCGATGCGCTATGCGGCGACCTCGGGCGGTAAACGGATGCGGCCGTTTTTGGTGGTGCAGTCGACCGGTTTGTTCGGCTTGACCCATCAAACCGCGCTGCGGACAGCGGCGGCGGTGGAATTCATTCACGCTTATTCGCTGGTGCACGACGACTTACCGGCCATGGACAACAGCTATTTGCGCCGGGGCAAGCCCACAACCCATGTCCAGTATGGCGAGGCGGTGGCGATTTTAGTTGGCGACGCCTTGCTGACTTTGGCTTTTGAAGTCATTAATGATTTCGACACTCATCCCGATCCGGTGGTCAGGGCGAATTTGGTAACCGCCTTGGCTCAGGCAGCCGGGGCGCGGGGCATGGTGGGTGGACAAATGCTGGACATCCAGTCCTCGGGCAATGAGCTGAGCATGGCGGAAATCGTCCGGTTGCAACGCCTGAAGACCGGCGAGTTGTTTTCTTTTTGCTGCGAAGCCGGGGCGATATTGGCAAAAACCCCAGGCCGCGCCCGCCAATCCTTGTCGTCCTATGCACATGATTTGGGCTTGGCCTTTCAAATCACCGACGATTTGTTGGATGCGGCGGGCAGTACTGCGGAAACGGGTAAATCCGTCCGCCAGGATGCGGAAAACAACAAACCGAATTTTGTCACTTTGTTGGGTGTCGAGCGCGCGAAATCCCAGGCGCAGATTTTGGCTCAGCAAGCCGTCAGCCATCTGGACCAATTCGATTCGCGCGCGGATTTACTGCGCGAGCTGGCTCAGTATGCGGTGGACCGCAAATTTTAAACCGGGCTGAAAAATTCCATATCGGGGCGCACTATTGCGGCATGGCCCACAGGCGCGCTTGAATGGAAACGGGGCTGGTTGTAACGCGTTGCCACATTTTTTGTAAAATAGTGGCTTGGGCGCCCGTGAAATAGCCGCCCAAGCCGGATAAAATGCCTTGGATGTCTTCGGCCGGTTTTGGATAAATGCTATAAGCGATGCGCTCGCCATCCTTAAGAGCCAGCGCTTGATATAAATTATCCTCCGCCTCCATCCAACCGCCTAGACCATCCACTAGCCCCAAATCCCATGCCTGCTCGCCGGTCCAAACCTGGCCTTTGGCCAAATCATGTATGGCTTCAAGCGGCATGTTGCGGCCCTGCGCAGCCTTGGTCATAAAATCTTGATAGCTGCGGTCGGCAAACTGCTCAAGCTTGGCGCGACCGGCAGGGGTAAAACCGTTGACCGGTGACCACAGATCGGCGTTGGTGCCGATTTGCACGCTATCGACGGTGATTTGCAGTTTTTGTAACAAGCCCGCAATCGAAAATTTTCCGGCGACCACGCCGATCGAGCCGGTGATGCTGCCAGGCGAGGCAAAAATTTTATCCGCGCCCATGGCGATGAAATACCCACCCGAAGCCGCGACATTGCCGAATACGGCGTAAACCGGTTTGCCGGTTTTTTTGGCGACCGATACCGCATGCCAGATCGTATCCGATGCAACATAAGATCCGCCTGGACTGTCTACCCGCAGGACGATAGCGCGGATCGCCGGATCATCTGCGGCTTCCAAAATCGCGTGCGCGGTCTGATCGGCATAGACGCTGTGCTCGGGTGGCCAATAATCCTCGACCGGTTCGCCCCGCTCGATTGGGCCGTTGGCATAAATCACCGCCACTGTGGCCGCTGCGGGTTCGCTTGCGGTGTGCTGGGCGTAATCGGCGATATCCAGCCAAGGCGTATCTTTGCCATAGCGTTCCATCAACGCCGCTTCAAGTTCTTGGGCATAACCCAGATTGGTTACCAAGCCCAGGCCCAACGCTTCGGCCGCGCTCATGGGTGATTGCTCGACCCACAATTCGCTTAATGCCGGATCTAAATTGCGGTTTTGCGCGATGGCGGTCAATTTTTGCCGCATGACATCGCGGCCTAGCGCCATGATGGCGGCGCGTTCGTGTTGCGGCATGCTGCTATGGGTAAAGCTTTGCATGGCAGATTTGTATTCTTC
>CANGQU010000113.1 GCA_947456345.1 Alphaproteobacteria bacterium
GACCCCGACTGCCGTATTGCAAAGCTGGGTCAAAGATCGCTTGCAAGCCAAAGGCAGCAATCAGTTCAAGGCCCGCGTGATTATCCGCGATGCTTCAATCACCGACAATAAATTGCCGGTGGCCGAAGGCTGGCGCGGTTGGTTCGTGAACGAAGAAGCGAACCGCTATACCGGCAAAATGGCCATTAGCGTCGAAATCGTTCGTCCCGACGGGTATGTCGAGGCTTATGTCAGCGCTAAAGCCGAAGAAAGCCGCACCACCAAGGAAAACGCCAGCCTGACGGACAAAGAAAATGCCTGGTTCGATTTGACCCAAGCCATGGCGCAAAGCGTGAATGCGGAATTGGAAAAGCAAATCAAAATCAATTTCGGTCCGATTCTGACCCCGCAAAGCTAGCACACACTAGTAGCGCAAAAATCAAAAGCCGCCCATTACTGGGCGGCTTTTATTTTTAGCTTCAGTCCAGCGGCGCATGCGTTATGACCGCAACAACCGCATCACTGCCTCGCGGGCGGCCAGATCATCAGCATAAACGCCCAGTGCTTGTACCGTTACCATGTTCACGCCGGGCTTGCCGACACCGCGCAGCGTCATGCATTCATGCACGCCATCCACCACCACCAATACACCACGGGTTTGCATGTGCGTGTGGATCGCCTGCGCAATTTCGGCGGTCATTTTTTCCTGGATCTGCAAGCGCTTGGCGAACACCTCGACCACGCGGGCCAATTTGCTGATCCCAACCACGCTGTGTTTGGGCAAATACGCGATATGGACTTTGCCGACAAAGGGCATGATATGATGTTCGCAATGCGCGACGTATGGAATATCGCGCAAAATCACCACATCCTGATAGCCTTCGGGCTGCGCAAAACTGCGGCCTAAAATCTCGGCCGGGTCTTCATTATACCCTTGGAAAAATTCGTCATAGGATCGCACGACGCGATCGGGTGTGTCCACCAGCCCCTCGCGCGCGGGATCATCCCCGGCATAACGAATCAGCGTGCGCACCGCTTCGCACGCTTCGTCATAAGTGGGTCGGGTGTCGCTGTTGGCCGCGCTGGGGGGTTGCGGTTTGATTTTTAACATGTCTGCCTGCCTATATTTTAATTGATCGCCCGCGCCGGTTGATAGGGACTGTCGAGCGAGAAGCTGGGAATTTCGACTTCGAAGCGGTCGCCGTTTTGCGTTTCCATTTCATAAGAGCCGCTCATAATCCCGGATGGTGACGGCAACGGTGTGCCGCTAGTATATTCAAACGCATCACCGGGGCGGAGCACCGGCTCCTCGCCGACGACGCCCGGACCGCGCACTTCTTGAGTGCGGCCGTAACCGTCGGTGATCTTCCAATAACGATTGCGCAGCTGCACGGTTTGCGCGCCGTGATTTTCGATCCGCACATGATACGCCCAAACAAAAGTATTTTGCTGGGGTGATGACTCCTCGGGCAGGAACATCGGGCGGACGATCACCCGGATATCGTTGGTGATTTTGCTATACATGCCCGTAATGTAGCCAAAAAACACCGAAAGTCCATAGCGCCAGCGTAACAAAAATGCGCAACAAAAAAGGCCACAAAAAAGGGGCCCCTTACGGGGCCCCTTGATCTTGGCAAGATCGGCAATTACTCGACTACGATCACGGCGCGGCGGTTTCTGCCTTCGCGCACGTTATCGCCGGTTTTCACGGCCAGATCGGTTTCGCCCTTGGCTTCGACTTTGATATTCTTGGCGGGAACGCCCGAATCGATCAAAGCTTTGCGCACGGCCATAGCACGGCGATGGCTAAGCGCTTTGTTCAACGGGCCCGGACCGGCGGTATCGGTATGACCGGATACGGTCACCTTGGCTTTTTTGCCCGCTTGCTTGGCGATCGCTTGGATGGCTTTGATATCGTCGGCGGTAAGCTTGCTGGCCGAGAAATCAAAGTAAACAGTGCCATTGCCCGATTGCGGGGCTTTGCCATCTTTTTTCACATCCGCCACTTTGGGTTTGGAAGCGGCATATTGCTTGGCTTTGCCAGCCAAGGACGGTTCGGCTTTTTCCAAATCCGCAAAGGCTTTTAGGAAATCGCCACGGCATTCAGCGATATCCTGCGGCTGATGGTTTTCTTCTTGTTGCTCGACCCAGCAATCATATTTCGCCAAGGCTTTGGCGGCCAAAGCGGGCGACGATTTTTTAGCGCCATTGTCGAGAATGTAAGACAAGCGGTGATAGTAATTGGTGATCTCCGCCACGTTGTGTTGCGGCAAATTCCAATCATTCGGATTCTCCGGGCTCATGTCCTTCCCGCCCAAGGCATCCAAGCCTTTTTGCGCGAAATGATCGGCATCGACCCAATCATACTGCGCCGCTTCTTCTTTAACGAAGGAGCGGTATTCTTTGACCAAAGCTTGGGTGAAGGCGGAACCTTTCACGTCGGCGGATTGAAAATTGTCGATATTGACGCCAGCGCAGCCGGACAATACCAGCATCGCGGCAAGCAGAGTAAAACGTTTAACCATAAAAGCTCTCCTTGAGCGTAAAAGATTTAAAGTGACGGAGTTTGACGCCCGCTTGGATTGAAAGACAAAATAGTAATGGCACTATTCCGGCAAAAAACTGGTCGTTTTGCAATCAAAATATGACCTATTTGTCACAGTTTTTTGGTATAAATGCGTTAGCGCAGCATATTTATCGCGGTCCATAGGGTGAATAGCCTGGGTTGGATGCCGATCCCGCCTGTCACGCCAGGTTTGACCCATCAGCAGCGCGCACCTATAATGAAGCTCAATAATAAAAATTGTGAAACCAAAATTGGCGCCAATGGTTTAAAATGCGGGTGTAGTATAATGGTAGTACAAAAGCTTCCCAAGCTTTTGGCGAGGGTTCGATTCCCTTCACCCGCTCCATTTACCCAACAAACCTGCAATTTCTTGCCATCTATGGCCGGCTAGAACAAGATAGCAATATGGGTTTATTCCGATTCATCGGTGACATGACCAGCTTTATCGTCAACTTGCTGTTGCTGCCGTTGTCGATTTATGGGCTGATGCAGATTATGGGCTGGGACTGGTGGATCGCGCTTATCGGGGCGATTATCGTCTCGATGTTGCCGTTTTTTGGCTCAGTCGGCAATTTGCTATTGGCCGCTTGTGGCGCGTATTTCGTTATCATCCATTGGCCAAATTTATGGTAAGCGCCAACAATGCGTCTTGGGCGCTAGCAGAATTGCGGTAAAACCGTTTATGCCAGGATGCTGAGGTTGCCCGTGCGCTTGGTTTCCATGCGCGCTTGCTCGATTATTTGCGTTTGCTCCGCCGCTTGCCGGGCGGGATTGCCTTGGGGCTCTTCCCGCTGACGGATCGGCGCATCCGGTCCACTCAGCGCCTCTGGCGCATCAAGCAAAGTTTTAAATTCGCTTTTGGCCCCGGCATGCGCCTTGGCCGAAGCAGCGGCAACCCCACCTATCTTGTTGTAGTTTAGGGCCACCGTATTGATCGGTATATTGGCCATTTTATTACTCCCCCCGCCATAATACCCTAGCATGCAGCGCTACAATAACGGGTTAAAATTGCTTCAAATTTTATCTATTATTTGTGCCGCCACCAGGCGGATTATGGGCTAAAGGGCTAGGATACATAGGTTTTTTTGTCTGCACCGCAGCAGCACAAATTTGCCGCAAACCGCTTACCCACCCATGGCCGAACAACGCCCGATCCAGCAAGGCAGATTGCGGCAATCGTTCGGCCAGATCTGCGCGGGCTTTGGCCAAGCCTGCGATATCACGGCATTTTGCGACCACCCCCGCGATCATCGTTTTACTATCGGCAAAACACCAATCACCCATGCCCGCGTGATGCAAAAACGAACGGGTGAAACGCTGATAAATCTGCGTGCCGGGCTGGGTCGCAACCAAAACGCCATGCGCAATCGCATCCATGCTGGTAGCACCGCCATTAACGGCAATCGGGTCCAACACCACATCGATGCGGCGCAAATTTTCGGCATAATTTTGCGGTGTGTTGGCCATGATCAAGACTCGCGCCGCCTCGATGCCGCGTTTGCGGAATTCGGCCCAGATATTGTTTTTAATAAAATCATGCGTCAATTCGGGGCGCATCACCAATAATTTGCTATTGGGCAATTGGCGCATAATTTCCGCTTCGCGATCGAAACAAGCCGGGGTAATTTTATCCAACCGGTTTGGCCAGCCAAAAGTAACATAATTGTTTTTCACGCATGGTGCGCGCAA
>CANGQU010000114.1 GCA_947456345.1 Alphaproteobacteria bacterium
AAATGGCACGGATTTCCGCGCCGGACGGCTGATCGCTGCCACTGGACAAAACAAGCACGAGCCGATTTCGACCGCCGACATCTACCAAACCGCCAGCACGCAAACGAGCAACGGCGATGCGCAGGCGAATCTTAGCAAGGCGCGGCTATCGCGCTCGACCATGGTTGGCGCACAGTTGATGGGCGCGAATTTGCAAGGATCGGATATGCAAAGGGCAAATCTGGAAGGTGCTAATCTGGAAGGCGCGGATATTTCTGGCGCAAATCTTACCGGCGCGAACCTGGTCAAAGCCAATTTGCTGGGCGCTAAGATCAAAGGGACGGTGTTCAAGCACGCCAACCTCCAAGATTCGATCACAACCGGCATCGATTTCGCCGAAGCCGACATTACCGGCGCCAATTTACCCCGTCCGGAATTGGATTTGCGCGCCAGCGTGCGCGACATTCTGGCCAGCCACTTTATTTGGGTCAAGGAAAACGGCGCCAACGGCGAGCGCGCGACCTTGATGGGCGAGGATTTGAGCAATCTTGACCTTTCGGGCAGCAATCTCAGCGGCGCAGATTTACAAAAATGCGCGATGGTCAACACCAATTTGTCGCAAGCGGTTTTGGTTATGACCAATCTATCCCAAAGCCAGCTGCGCCAAGCCAATTTGCGCCAAGCGATGATGGAAGGCGTCAACCTTGCCGGCGCCGAACTGATCCAAGCCAATCTATCCGGCAGTAATTTAGGCGCGGTTGATATCAAGGACAGCTTGGGCCAATCGACCGGGCGACAATGGCCATCGAATCTTTTAGGGGCGAATTTGTTCAAGGCCGATTTGCGCCAAAGCGTGCTGTGCGGGGCGAATCTGGCCGAGGTCAATTTTAGCCATGCCGATTTAAGCGGCGCGGATTTGCGGCAATGCAATTTGCAAAACGCCAAATTCGACCATGCCAAGCTGGAGGGGACTTTGTTTCCCGATGGGTTTATCCCACCGGAATAAAAGTGTTGTGACGGGCGACCCATAGCTCCCTTGAGCCATTGCCCTCGGACCCGGAATGGGTTACATCAGCCGCATGTGGATTGAAATCGCCCATGGGCTTACCGTGCTTTGCTGGGTTATGGCGTTATTCGCCTGTTGCCAGTTTTGCTTTTCTGCTGGACGAGAGCGGGCAATCATCGCGCCGCGCCAATTGGCGTCGATTTGTTGCGCGTGTTTGACCATTTCTCTTTTGCTGCTGGCACGGGCTTACTGGCAATCGGATTTTACGGTGCAGAACGTCGCCGAAAACTCCCACACCTTAAAACCCTGGCTGTATAAATTGACGGGCGTGTGGGGCAACCACGAAGGATCGATCATTTTCTGGAGCTGGATCTTATCGGTCTATGCCGCTATGGCCAACCGTTATTCCGGCAAATTGGAACTGCCGGAACGCCAAGTATGGCTGATAACGCAAATGGCGGTATTGGCCGCGTTTTTGGGCTTTGCGTTATGGACCTCCAATCCGTTTATCCGCATTTTTCCCCCGCCCGCCGAGGGGTCGGATTTAAACCCCCTCCTCCAAGATCCGGGTCTGGCATTTCACCCCCCGCTTTTATATCTGGGATATGTCGGTACCGCCAGTTTGTTCGGATTAGCAATGGCCGCCTTGGCCGTGCCTGCGCGCGCGCAAGCTATTCTGGCGGCTATGCGGCCCTGGGCGTTATTGGTATGGGGGTTTTTAACCGCCGGGATCGCGCTTGGCAGTTATTGGGCGTATTATGAATTGGGCTGGGGTGGCTGGTGGTTTTGGGATCCGGTCGAGAACGCCTCGCTCTTGCCGTGGTTATTGATTACCGCCTTGTTGCACAGCTTGTTGGTCAATCCGACGGGCGGGATGCGCCATTGGTCAATTCTGTTGGCGATCGGTAGTTTCGGCCTAAGCCTGATCGGCACTTTTTTGGTACGCTCGGGCATCTTGACCTCGGTGCATGCCTTTGCCAACGATCCAACGCGCGGGGTTTATTTGCTGCTCATTCTTGGCGTGCTTTTGGGCGCGGGGCTGATTTTTTATGCGCGACGCGCCGCAATGCTAAGCGGCGCTTGGCAATATCGCTTGGGTTCGCGTGAAATGGGCATTTTATGGAATAGCATCGCGCTATCGGCGTTGTGCGCGACTGTGTTTTTAGGCACGCTATATCCGTTGTTTTTGGATTTGGCCGGTGGGCCGAAAATTTCGGTGGGCGCACCTTATTTCAACGCCACTTTTGTCCCACTCGCCATGCCGTTGCTGGCGGTGATGGGCGTGGCGGGATTATTGAGCGCACAGAAAACCGATTGGCGCAAAATCCGCCGCCTGCTGGTCACGATTTTTGCGGCCAGTGTGTTGGGCGCGTATGCGTTGTGGCGTTATTTGGGGGAATTGCCAATTTTCGCCGCGCTTTTAACCGCGCTGGCGTTATGGGTGCTGTTCGGCACTATGGGCAGTTTTTGGCGGCATTGGCGTGGCCCGATGGGCGGGCGGATATCCGCTATTTCCGCGCGCGTTTGGGGAATGCATCTGGCGCATGCGGCATTGGCGATTAGCATGTTGGGCATGGTGGCGACCAGTTACGGCACATACGAATCCACCCTGGCTTTTACCACGGGACAGACCAAAAATCTGGGCGACTATAAAATCGAATTACACGCCATGCACCAAGGCCAGCGCGACAATTATAGCTTTGTTGCCGCTGAATTGCGGATCAGCGACCGTGATGGCAATACCGTAATCCTAAAACCAGAAAAACGGCATTACGCATCGCAAAACACGTTTACAACCGAAGTCGATCGTTGGGTGCGCAGCAGTGGCGATTTTTATACCGCGCTTGCCGAATATGGCCCCGCCCCAGACCAAGCCGTTTTGCGCTTGGCCTTCAAGCCTTTGGTGAGCTGGATATGGCTTGGCGCATTGGCCATGGCGCTGATAGCGTTAGCCCAGGCGCTGCGGCTATGGCGCCGCGACCCGGTTGTGATTCACAACGCCAGCCCCGTCCACTCGGCGCAAAGCGTATGGCTGGGGTGGCTGGCGATGGGCAGTGCGAGCATTTTGGCTTATTTATGGCTAGGCGCGCCGGTTTTTATCGTGGCGCAATTTTATGCCTGGCTTGGCTAATTCGCTTGTGAGCGAATCGATAAAAATGCTATGTTTTTAATACAAGTTAGCCCATGAATACATATCATGAATAAAAATTACGTCGATCAGCGCATAGAAGAAGCATTAGCCGAGGCCAAGGGCAACCGCGCCAACGCCACGCAATTGCTATTGGCTTGGTGCTTGCAGGACAAGCTGCTCGAAGACGGGTTGTTCGCCGCTTTTCGTGAACCCGTCACCCACGCCCAGGTGCAGCGCGTCGCCCACCAATTGGAATTGCAGCGCAGCGGCAAAAAACCCGCGCCTGGCGGCCGCGCCAGTATCGACAATACTGCCATGGGCCATATGCTGGCGGCTTGGGAAAAGAATTTTTCTGGTGGCGCCACTGTGGCAGCGGAGCCTGCCGCAGCTTTGCGTAGCAGCAATTCCAACCAAAGCCATAACAGCAGCTTGCAAACGATCGCGGACGCCTTTAAAAAACCGTTCCGCAAAAAACCCGAGAATCTTTCTTAAACTCTTTTTTATGCGGAGGGCATGATGCGTTTTCTCCTTTCTTTGGTATTGGCGGCAATGATTTTGACAACTTCTGGGGGCGTGATGGCGGCGGATTTGGAAAAAACCTTGTATATGGAATTGAAGTCGGGCCGCGTGGTGATTGAAATGCGCCCGGATCTGGCGCCAAAGCATGTGGCGCGGATCAAGGAATTGGTACGGCAAAAATATTATGACGGTTTGCTGTTCCACCGCGTGATCGATGGCTTTATGGCCCAAACCGGTGATCCCAAGGGCGATGGCACGGGCGGATCGGGCCAGAAACTGCCCGCAGAATTCAGCGCCGAAAAACATGTACGCGGCACGGTGTCGATGGCCCGCACCCCCGATCCGAATTCGGCCGATAGCCAATTTTTTATCTGTCTGGGCGCAGCGCCATATTTGGATAATCAATACACCATTTGGGGCCGCGTAACCGAGGGGATGGAGCATGTGGACGCCATCAAAAAAGGCGACCGCCAACGCAATGGCCGGGTTGAGAACCCCGACAGCATCATTGAAATGCGCGTCGCCGCCGACGTTACCAAAAAGAAAAAGTAACCGATTGCTGTAAGCGGTCT
>CANGQU010000115.1 GCA_947456345.1 Alphaproteobacteria bacterium
CCTTGCCGAAAATAGTACCGGTGACTCGCTCTTGGTCCTGATGCGCGCGCTCCAATACGACCCAGGATTCTTCGCGCTTGGCGCGTTCGCGGGACAATACGGCCATGCCGTCTTTGTCTTCATAGCGTTCGATGTACACATCGATCAGATCGCCGATTTTCACTTCGGGCGATTGGCCGTTTTGCGAAAATTCGCGCAAGGGGATGCGGCCTTCGGATTTCAGGCCGACATCGACCGTGGCGAAATCGCCGTCGATGTTGACGACCATGCCGCGCACGACGTTACCTTCGCCATTGCCGCGTCCGGTGAAATATTCGTCCAACAATGCGGCGAAATCACCGCCGGTCTCGTTGGGATCCATTTGTTTAAATGCTGTATTTGCTTTTGCCATTGTCTTTACTCGCTTTCGGTCAAACGCCGCCGTAGCGGTCGGCGTTTGTTAAGATCACGGGCAAGCGGAATACACCCCCTGGCACAGGGGTGTCGGTCATCCTGCCACGTGTTTTGGCCTTTTTATTTTCAGCATTATGGGGAGCAAGCTCGACCCAAAAAGCCTACTATTTGGCCAATTGCGGTATTGCGCGGTGTACTATGGCCAGCGCCTGGCTTAACACCGTTTGCGGATTTTGCCCGCTAGTGTCAATCGGCCAGGCATCTTCGGCCATTTGCGTTGGCGCAACCGAACGGGTCCGGTCACGCGTATCGCGTTTTAGCATATCGTCCAATACCTGCGCCGTTGTAGCGGTAATCCCGCTATCTTGCAACTCTTTCTGGCGGCGATAGGCGCGGATGGCCGGATCGGCGGTAACATAAAACTTAACATCCGCCGTTGGGCAAATGACGGTGCCGATATCCCGCCCATCTAACACAGCACCCCGTTTACCCCCCGGCGGGTGGGCGATGAAATTATGCTGAATCGGCAATAATGCTTGGCGCACGGCTTGAAAAACCGCCACCTTGGACGCTATTTGCGCCACCTCGTCACTACGCAGGCTGGGTTCGGCCAAATCGGCCAATGTGACCATCGCCGCTGCGGCAGCGGCGGCCGATTCGGTTATTTCGCGGTTTTCTTTCAACAGGTTAAAGCCGGTGCGGCGGTACAACAACCCCGTATCCAAATAGGCGAAATCCAAGGCTGCGGCCAGGGCGCGGGCCAAGGTGCCTTTGCCTGCGGCCGAATCCCCGTCGATGGCGATGGTGTAAATTTTGGTCATGCTTGCCCCGCGCTTGTAGACGATTCACAATGGTGCTGCAATCTCTTTGCAGCACGCTTGACTTGAGTCAGCATTTTGGGCAAAAGCCGCAAGTTCCGATATTTTTTTTCCATCACCCCATTTTTCTCCTTCCGGCGCAACCGAGGTATATTTCATGGCCAAAAACAAAGCCAAATCCACAAAGAAACCCATCCCCAAAGCCGCCAAGCCCGCGCCCAAGCCAAACAAGCCGCTGAAACCCGCCGCCAAAGCCGTGACCAAACCCACAGCAAAACAGCCGCCAAAACCCGCAACTGCGAAACCCGCCCCGGCAAAGTCGGTCGTGGCCAAAACCCCGCCCGCCAAACCTCCGGCCAAACCCGAAGTGAAAAAATCCTCCGCTTTGTTTTTATCCCTGGCCGCAGGCAGCAAGCCGGAATGGGGCGTCAAGCGCATTTGCCCGTCCTGCACCGCGCGGTTTTATGACATGAAAAAAGATCCGATTGTCTGCCCGAAATGCGGCACGACCATTGATCCCGAGGCGATCACCAAATCCAAACGCGGCCGCAACGCCGCTGCCATGGCCGCCGCGGCATTAGAGGCCGAAAAGCTGAAAAAGAAAAAAGCCAAATTGGCCGCCGCCAGCGAGGATGACGAGGATATCGAATTGGACGATCTGCCCGAAGTCGAGGTCGAAGGCGACGACGAAGCCGATGCCGAAGCGCCCGCAATCGAAAGCGACGATCTGGACGAACCGGTCTTGGCCGAAATCGTCGAAGAAGAGTAGAGTTAAGGGGATAGCGTATAGGGGATAGGTTATAGGGAAAAATCCCTATTGCGCAATCCGCCCCTATCCCCTATACCCTATGCCCTGTAACCTATGTTAAGGGCCCATAGCTCAGCTGGGAGAGCGCCACAATGGCATTGTGGAGGTCAGCGGTTCGATCCCGCTTGGGTCCACCAATATTTTCTCAGCATCTTTTCAAAAGACATCCCTACGGTCCTTTGGCCCTCTTGGGTTCCCGATAAACGATCAATGGCTCGCGCAAACAATTTTGTATCATACTGATACATTTTTAACTTGACTTTTTGTCGGACTCATGTATCATAATGATACATGAGCAATGTGTATTCTCTAGATGAAAAACGCATCTTGACCAAGGCCGGGGCGCAAAAGGCCATACATGCCATTGCCCAAGATTCGGCCAAGGTGATTTTGACCGATCACGCCAAAAAGCGCATGGATCAGCGGGATGTCAGCATCGACCAAGTTTACCGCGTGTTGAAATCCGGCACGGTCAACGAGCCACCAATTCCTGAAATTCGCGGCGGCATTTCCGCCAAAATCTGCCTGAAACAGCGCAGCGATAAAGGTGTATGTGTCGTGACTGTGATTTATAACGATGGCGCGTTAATTATAAAAACCGTGATTTAAAAAGGTGATGCATGAAAAACAAATACCATTTTACCGAATCGGGCCTGGACAACGTATTCCTGCTGGACGGCTTTACGATTAAAAAAACCGCGCATGGATCGGGCGTGGCGTTTGACAATTTGGAGTTGTTGTTGGAAACCATCGCCCAGGCGGTGGTGTCCTCGCCGATGACGCTGCGCGGCCAAGAAGTGCGCTTTTTGCGCACGCGCTTGGATATGTCGCAATCGGGTTTGGCCAAATTATTGGGCGTTAGCCGCGCCAGCGTGGCGCGGTGGGAGGGGGCACCCAAAACCCACATCGAGGGTACGGCGGACACGGCGATGCGCTTGCTGTTCGCGGCGGTGCGGGACCGGCAATCGCTGATCAAAAACGCCTATCAGGGTATCCAAGACCGTGATCGCGGCGATGACGAAATCCTACCCCTATCCCTACACAAAGACGATCAGCGTTGGGCCGTGGCGGGATAACTGTCTATTTCAGCAGTCGCCCGCTTACTCCCTCGCCACCATCACCACCTGCATCACAAATCACGCCGCATTGCAACGGCGGATCGCCCTGGCTTGGGCGATGAGCGCCTGATTGATGCGCTCTTGATCATCTGCTGTCGGCTTGCCATTAGACAACGCCAATTCAAAGGCGATGCGGGTCATGGTCTGCGCCGTTAATACTTCTGGATCGCGCGGATCATAACTGTGGGTGACAGGGCTGTGGGTCGGTTGTGTTTCTGTGGTCATTGGTATTCTCCGGTGCTGCGATCATGCGGGGTCGCATACGGAAATAAAATACCAAAAAACACGCAGCAGATAATTAATTTGGGATAAGTGTTGCGTTCACAAGATATAAGATTATCACGGTAAACGATAAGGCGCTTGCACCCGCAAGCCCATCTCTGGCCCGAAGCCGTATTTTTGCAAAGTGGTTTCGACAAACCCACTATTTAAAAGCTCGTTCACCCCGGCATTGACCATATTTTGCAGTGGCCAATCGTCATTGGGCAAAATCAACGGCGAGACCGGGAATACCCGCAGCGGTTGGCTGGCCAAAAGATTTTTCAAACTGCCCGGATTCTGCGCCAAATACCGCTCCACGTCATAGGTTTCGGCCAACACCGCATCCGCTTTGCCGGTGGTCACGTTGGCATACAGGCTGGCGAAATCCGTCAAATTGGGCAGACCCAAAATTTGCACCTTGGGAAAATATTCCGCGGCCAGCGTGCCGGTCAAACTGCCGTCAGTGGCAACGAATTTATATCCGGGCGCGTTCAATATTTTATAGTCGGCGTCAAAGCGCGTATCGTCGCTGCGTACCCACAAACCCAAACCCGCGTAATAAATCGGCGGCGCGTAGGCGATTAACTTACCCTCGTTCGCCGCCTGCCAGCCGCCGCTACAGACCATGTCATAACGCCGGGCCTTTAAGCCTTCGATAAAACTGCCCCACCCGACTTCCTCACTCCATTCGGTTTTCAAATTCTGGCGGCGCGCCAATTCGTTTGCGATATCATAACTGACCCCCGATAATTGTCCGGTATTGGCATCTTTTTGCACATATGCCGCATACAGCACATAACCAC
>CANGQU010000116.1 GCA_947456345.1 Alphaproteobacteria bacterium
GATCAATTCGTAATACGTCTCGGGCACATCCATAAACGGCACGCCGTTTTTGCGCAACCCCTCGACGGTTGCATAGATATCGTCCGTGGAAAGCGCGATGTGTTGAATCCCTTCGCCCTTGTATTGGCGCAAATACTCGGCGATTTGCGATTTGTCGTCGGCGGATTCATTGATCGGAATGCGGATTTTACCGCACGGGCTGGTTAGCGCGCGGCTGACCAAACCGGTTTTCTGGCCCTTAATGTCGAAATAGCGGACTTCGCGGAAATTGAACAAGCGTTTATAATAATCATACCAATAATCCATCCGCCCCTTTTCGACGTTATGGGTTAAATGGTCGATCACCTGCAATCCGATACCGGTGTTTTTCGGCACTACACCTGGGATGGAAACAAAATCCACATCGTAAATATTGTCCTTGCCATAGCGGTCGACAAAATAAATCAGGGAGTCGCCGATGCCCTTGATCGCCGGGATACGCAATTCCATCGGGCCCACCGGGCCGTCATAAGGTTTGGCGCCCAGTTCAATCGCGCGTTTAAACGCAGCGCCCGCATCGCGCACCCGGAACGCCATTGCGCACACGCATGGCCCATGCGCGCGGGCAAAGGCGGCGGCAAAGGAATCGGTTTCTTCGTTCAACAAAAAATTGGCGTCGCCTTGTTTAAACAGGGTGACGTTTTTGGAACGGTGTTTGGCCACCGCGACAAATCCCAATTGCTCGAATAACCTGGCTAATGCCGCCGGATCGGGCGAGGCGTATTCGATAAACTCGAACCCGTCGGTACCCATGGGGTTATCGGGGGTGGCATGCAAATTTTGAATGGTCGCGGTCATGGCATAAACTCCGGGGAAGGAATAAGAGATGCAGCCCATGAAATTAGTCCTTTGCCGCGTTGCGGCCAAGGCTTAACTGGACCATATGCCTATAAAATAGGCAGTTGTGGGAAACCTGTTTTGCATTGCACCGCCAAGAATGCTATACCAACTGCCTTGCGGCAACCAACCTAGGGAACAAGAATGCCCGCCACCAAATTCGACGAAGAGCTTATCCACCGCCTGGCCAAGGTTTTACAAGATACCGGCCTGAGCGAGATTGAAATCGAAAACGAAGGCACGCGCGTCCGCGTCGCCCGGCAAATGCAAATTTCGGCCATGGCGCCCATGCCCATGGTCGGCGGCCCGGCCGTAATGCCGCAGCCCGCTAATACCGCAGCCCCGGCCACGGCTGTGGCCAATGCAGCCGATCACCCGGGATGTGTAAAATCGCCGATGGTCGGCACCGCCTATGCCGCGGCCGAGCCGGGCAAGCCGCCCTTTATCAAGGTTGGCGACAAGGTGAACAAGGGTCAAACCTTGTTGATCATCGAGGCGATGAAGGTCATGAATCCCATCCCCGCCCCTAATGCCGGTACGGTTAAAGAAATCGTCTTCAAGGACGCCGCCGCCGTCGAATTCGGCGAGCCGTTAGTGGTTATTGAATAAGCAAGACCATGTCATCCTGAGCCCTTCGCGCAGAGACGCGCTCGAGGGTAAACTTCGCGAAGGATCTCGACGAGGCCCTAGATCCTTCGAGCAAAAGCCCTCAGGATGACAATTTACTTTTTTATTTTTTTGGGAAAATTGTCATGTTCGAAAAAATTCTTATCGCCAATCGCGGCGAAATCGCGTTACGCATCCACCGCGCTTGCAAGGAAATGGGCATTAAAACCGTGGCGGTGCATTCCACCGCCGATGCCGACGCGATGCATGTGCGCCTGGCGGACGAAGCCGTGTGTATCGGGCCGCCCGCATCCAAAGAAAGCTATTTGAATATTCCAGCGCTTTTGACCGCAGCCGCGCTTTCGGGTTGTAACGCGATTCATCCGGGCCTGGGCTTTTTATCCGAAAATGCCAAATTCGCCGAAATGGTGGTGGAACACGGCTTTACCTGGATCGGGCCGAAGCCCGAGCATATTCATATGATGGGCGATAAAATCATCGCCAAGCAAACCGCGCTGTCATTGGGTATTCCCTGCGTGCCCGGCAGCGACGGCGAAATCCGCGATGAAGACCACGCGCGCGAAGTGGCGGAACAAATCGGCTATCCCGTGCTGCTCAAGGCCACAGCGGGCGGCGGGGGCAAAGGTATGAAGGTCGCGCGCAACGCCGATGAATTGCGCCAAGCGCTGGAACTGGGGCGGGCGGAGGCGAAAAACGCGTTCAACAACGCCTCGATGTATATGGAAAAATATTTAGATCACCCGCGCCATATTGAAATTCAAATTTTGGGCGACAAGCAGGGTCATGTCGTGCATTTGGGCGAACGGGATTGTTCCTTGCAACGCCGCCACCAAAAAGTGATCGAAGAAGCGCCCAGCCCAGCCCTCAACGCTGAAGCACGCGCCAAAATCGGCGCGATTGCGGTCAAGGCGATGCAAAAACTGGGCTATGAATCTTTGGGCACGATCGAATTCTTGTACCAAGACGGCGAGTTTTATTTTATCGAAATGAACACCCGCGTGCAAGTCGAGCACCCGGTCACGGAAATGATCACCGGCATCGATTTGGTGCGCGAACAAATCCGCGTTGCCGATGGTGCGCCATTGTCGTTTACACAAAAAGACATTGAATTCACCGGCCATTCCATCGAATGCCGGATTAACGCCGAAGATCCGATCAGCTTTGCGCCACGTCCAGGCAAGGTCACCGATTACCACGCCCCCGGCGGCTTGGGTGTGCGCGTCGATTCGGCGCTGTATAGCGGCTACAAAGTACCGCCGAATTACGATTCGATGATATCGAAATTGATCGTCCACGGCAAAAACCGCAACGAATGTTTGCTGCGCCTGCGCCGCGCGCTGGATGAATATGTCATCGCCGGAACCCTCAGCACCAACATCCCGCTACACCAAAAATTGATCGCCGCGCAGGATTTCATCGATGGCAATTACAACATCCATTGGCTGGAAAAATTTGTGGCGGCGTATGTTGAACAATTGGCCAAGAGCGAGGCCGAAGCCGCAGCCTAGAACAAGTAGCGGCTCAGCCGGAAATAGCCTAAGATAGCGGGATACCATGACCCCTATCACCCCCGAATTGGTTTTGCGCGCCTATACCATCGGCTATTTCCCGATGGCCGAGCGGCGCAGCGATACCGAGATTTTTTGGGTCTGCCCGCACCACCGGGGCATCATCCCACTTAACGCCGTGCATGTGCCGCGCAAATTGCGCAGCCTGTGGCACAAGCACCCTTATGCCATTACCTGCAACCGCGATTTTGACGCCACCATCCGCGCCTGTGCCGAAGCAAAACCAAAACGTCCCGACACCTGGATCAACCGGCCAATTATGAATTTGTTTTGTGAATTACATGCCATGGGTTACGCCCATTCGATCGAGGTGTGGGATCACCAAGGTGCCCTAATCGGCGGGCTGTACGGCGTCGCTTTGGGCGGGGCCTTTTTCGGCGAATCCATGTTCAGCCGCGCCGACAATACCAGCAAGCTGGCGTTATTGCATTTAATCGCACGTTTAAAATATTCGGGCTTTAGCTTGCTGGATACGCAATTCATCACCAAGCACTTAACGCAATTCGGCGCGATCGAAATACCCCAAGCCAGTTATTTGGAACTATTGGACGAAGCGCTAAAAATTCCGGCCGAATTTTATTGCGGCGAGGCGGATTTAGCTTGGGATGGATTATTGCTGCAACCCAATAGCACGACATCGTAAATCGCATGCTCCAGCGACGATAGAGACGGCGATGATTTGAACATCCAACCGCTGAAAATCGGTTTTTTACCATCGCCGCGCTTGGTGTCGTAAATTTCTAAAAACGCGGCCGCCTCGCTTTTGCTCTCTACATCATAAGCATCGCAACGCCGGGGCAGTAATCGCAAATTGCCATAGACCGAGGCGCGGCCAACCACCAATTGGATGTTTTGTTTTTGCGTTGTCACCTTATCCAAAATCTGCAACTCGGCATAAGCCAGCGATTCGGCCCTGGCGATATGGGGCGCAAACACCATCAATAACGTTAAAATCCAGGCGGCGACACGGTTCATATGGGCCAACCTAGGCGCTGATTTTGGCGATTTTTGGGCTGACTGCCATATTCTCGTTAGCAGAACGATAGCGGTTGTAACCACCGCCAGCGGATAGGGGCAAAGCCCGGCCAGGCTCGCCAAATGTTTGATCGATCCATTGCGCTATAAA
>CANGQU010000117.1 GCA_947456345.1 Alphaproteobacteria bacterium
AATACTTTGCGCACCGCGTGCGATAAACCTTCGTCCATCGTAAAGCGTTCACGCGCCCAATCAGGCGTCGCACCCAACCGGCGCAATTGGCCCGTAATCGCGCCACCGGATTCTTCTTTCCAAGCCCAGACGCGTTCTAAAAATTTCTCGCGGCCCAAATCGTGGCGCGAGATTTTTTGTTCGGCTAATTGCCGTTCAACGACCATTTGCGTGGCGATCCCGGCGTGATCCGTCCCCGGCAGCCACAACGTGTCATCGCCAATGCGGCGGTGATAACGGATCAAAATATCCTGAATCGTAAAGGTCAGCGCATGGCCCATGTGCAAATTGCCCGTCACATTGGGCGGCGGCATCATGATGCAATACGGCTCGATGCCGGATTGGGGATTGCTGGCAAAAGAGCCGCTGTGTTCAGCGGCAGCGTAATGTTTTTGTTCAATAGTTTTTGGATCGTAGGTTTTGTCCAACATGGTCATTCAAAAGTAATTTAATTACAAAATGTTTCACGTGAAACAATTTGAAATTTAATAACATGTCATCGCCATAAAACCAAATCCTGAATTGGCTTGGCGGAATTGTAATCCCAAAAAATTACTGTTTACTAAAAAGATATATGCTGTTAGAAGCATGCCATGACTGATGAAGTACAAGACGCCTATTGGGGGCACGGGGAACCCGAAGACGTAGCAGCGCAGAATGCGCCCGCGATCAATAATGGCCGTTTTTCGCTGCGCCCCGTTACATTGGGCGCAAGTGTTTTGTGCGCCGCCGCTGTCGCCACAGGAGTGGGGCTAGTAATTGGCGGCGGCTTCGCAGTAATTGCGGCGGTTGGGATAGCCGGTTTTTTTACAAGCAATTATACCATCTGCTGGTGGCGCGATAATCCCATATTTGTCAAACACCTAAAAGACGTTCCTATACCAAAAAATCAAAATATGCATGTGGCTATGACCGCAAGTGAAATGTACGCCGCACGGGTAAGTGGAAAAATGGGAAAAGTCTACCAAGGGTGCGCAGTTGCGCCGAAAGAGGTGAAAATTAGGGCGCAAAAACCCACTCAAGACGTGATTGACAAACAGTTGCAACAACAACAAATAGCGTTGATTGAGTTTGGGTTAGGCAGAAAAAGATTTCAGCGATCGAACACGACATACCCCAGCAGCAAAGGGCCATATCCTAGGGCACATCATCGCTAGGGCTTAAATCAAATCCTTACGTGCCTCGGCTTCGCGGACCATGCGCTCAATTTCGGCGCGAACCATACGCTCGACAATGCCAGGCAGGTTTTTATCCAGCCAGTCTTTGAGATGCGGGCGCATCAAATCGCGAATCAAATCTTCGAGGGTCATACTTACATTTCCTAACACGAAACCACGGGCATGGATAGCCCCGGCCAGATCGGCCAGCATATTTGTTGACAAGGCGCGGACTGGCGGTGACACCAGGCTGCGTTCATGATCACTTGGCGCCGTGTAATCCGTCACCGGAACTTGTTCGGCAGCATCAGATACGACGATGGCGGTATCGGCCGCTGTGGCGGCTGGGGGAGCTGCGGGTTCGAACACTTCGTCCACAATTGCCGCCACAACCTCCGGCGCTGTTTGGGCTGGCGCGGGTTCTACGCCCGGCAAATCCACCATCGGCTCGTCATCCAAAATCTCAGTAAGCTCCATTTCTTCCGCACCCTCTTGGGGAGGCATGTCGGGGACGTGTACGACTTCTGGAGCGGCTGGGGGCATTTCCGGTGCGACGGATGGCGCAGCAGTCGCCGCCGGGTCAACCAGCGCGGGAGGTGACGCAGCGACAGGCGGCTGAATCGGCATATCTGTGGGCTTAGGGGTGTTAGTTTGGGGTGCGGCTGGTTTGGCGACAGGGGTTGGGGCATCCGCAACGGGCGTTTCCACCGGGACGTCATCTTCTTTGTCGTCGGAAATAATGCGGCGGATGGAAGCCAGAATCTCTTCCATCGACGGCTCGGCATTACCCTTGTCGGCTTTGCTCATTGGGGAATAATATTATAGGAAAATGGTTAATACAGTTACTAGTAGTATAGACGCAACCTCCACACAAGCCATAGCCAAGCGGCATGGCTTTAAAATTATGTGGATATATTGTTGTTTTACTTAAGAATTTACCCAAGACTAATCCCAAGTAGATTTTTGCCCTGCCCCCTCGACACGCCCGTCTTCACTGGATTACGGCGCGCTACTAGGGATGAGCAAAAATCGTATCAAGAAATCAAGGGATTACGATTGACGGATCCGCTCCACAAACCCATCCACGTCATTGGCCAATTTAACCGATTCCTGGTTTAAGTCGCCAGCGGATGCCAACAGCATCTGCGCCGACTGCCCGGAATTGACGGCGCTTTGCGACAATTCCTGAACATTGGTGCTAACATCCTGCGTACCACGGCTGGCCTCTTGGACATTGCGGGCGATTTCGGCGGTCGCGGCTTCTTGTTCCTCGACGGCGGCGGCAATGGACGTGGACATATCGCTGACTTCGCGAATGGTCTGGCTAATATCTTTGATCGCGGCCACGGCCTGCGCAGTTGAGGCCTGAATATCGCCAATGACCTTGGTGATCTCCTCGGTTGCGCCGGCAGTTTGATTGGCCAGGCTCTTTACCTCGGAGGCGACGACGGCAAAACCCTTGCCGGCATCGCCTGCCCTGGCCGCCTCGATGGTGGCGTTCAAGGCCAACAAATTGGTTTTGTTGGTGATCTCGGCAATCATGTTGACGATCTCACCGATCTTGGTGGCCGCTGCCGACAAGCTGGTAACGACCTTATTGGTGTTATCGGCCTGCTGCACAGCTTGGTTGACCGCCGTGCTGGATTGGCTGATCTGACGGCTAATTTCGCGAATCGAACTTGCCAATTCCTCGGCGGCGGATGCCACGGTTTGCACGTTGCTGCTAGCTTCCTCGGACGCCGCGGCGGCGGATGCCGCACGGGACTGGCTATCGTTTGCAAGCTTGGCTAAACCTTCGGCAGCACGCTGCACGCTGACTGCAGAATTGTTGACATTCGCCACAACTTTTTTAACCGATGCGTCGAATTGATTGGCCAAGGCCTGCATCGAGGCGCGTTTTTCCGCTTCAGCTTTTTCGCGGGTGGATTTTTGCTCGGCCTCGGCGCGCACACGGTTTTCTTCGCGCTCGCGCTCTTGGCGTTTGCGGTCGGACTCGGCCTGCGCGTTCATAGAATCGATCTGCAAGGCGTTTTCCCGGAAAATGGCCACTGTTTCGGCCATTCTGCCGATTTCGTCGGGGCGCGATTGGAACGGAATTTCGACCTGCTTATCGCCATCGGCCAGTTTGCGCATGGTCTGAGTAATGACCCGCACCGGGTTAGCAAAAACATTGCCAAAATAATATCCGGCGCCGGCCAAAACGCCCATCATCACCAGCGTCAAAACCAACATCGAAACAACAATTGAATTTACAACGTCAAAAGCTTCTTCGGTCGGCACGCGCACCAATACCGACCAACCAAGGCCGGTATAACCATAAGCGCCCTTGCTGTGGACATAGCCGACCGCTTGATCGACGCCCTTGCGTGTATGACTGGCCATCATATAGCCGCTGTTTCCGGCTGTGGCCAATTTGGCTGCCTGGTTGCCGGCTTCAACCAAGTTGATATTATCTACAATCTCGAAATTGCGCTTGTAATCTTCGCCGTTGACATTTGGATCGTAATCAACCAAAAGCTTGCCCGCGCTGTCCAAAAGCGCGATTTCTGCCGATGGGAAACCGCGTGACTTTAAGTCCTTGAACGATTCTTTGATGATGTCTTCGACCAGACCAAAATCGGCGAAATTGACCCAGACCCCAACTAGATTGCCGCTATAGTCCTTGATCGGCGCAGAAAACGCCATAACATAACCGTCATCGCCATAAACCTTGGCCACAAGCTCGTTACGCGCCGGGCCTTCGACATAGGTGCCGGTCAAACCGTCGCGCCCGACTAGGAACTTTCCTTCCAGCGCTTGCCGGAACCAGGCACGGTCGGCAAAATTTTGCTCGTAAATAAATTTGGTATCAATTGGCTCGTTCTTGAAATTGCGGGTATTAACTGCCAACACCTCGCCCGCAGGCGAAATCACAACAGACAATTTATACAAACCATAGGCAACCATATACTGGTTGATGGCCGTGACCAGGGGATTGGATTCGGACGGGTTTTTCCA
>CANGQU010000118.1 GCA_947456345.1 Alphaproteobacteria bacterium
CTGTATTCTCGGCCCAGCGGATGACGGTGCGCGGCGACATGACGGTGGACAAATCCCCGGCCATCAAGCCCTGACGGGTCAAATTGGCCAGCTGCACCATCTTGGCCACTTGCTCCCGGCCTTTTTTGTTTTGCCAGGCAGGCAGCTTTGCCAGCACGATTTCCGCCTCCCGTGCGGCGGGCAGGTAATTCAGGCCGGTAACGATGTTCCAGCGGTCCAATTGCCCCTGATTGATAGGTTGCGTGCCGTGATAAAGCCCGGTGGTATCGCCCAGACCGATGGTATTGGCCGTGGCAAAGAGACGGAAAAAAGGGTGGGGGGTAAGAATTTTATTTTGGTCCAACAGCGTCAACTTGCCCGCTTTTTCCAAAACGCGCTGCAAGACGAACATGACATCCGGGCGGCCAGCGTCGTATTCATCGAATACCAAAGCCACCGGATTCTGTACCGACCAGGGCAGAATACCCATTTGAAATTCGGTGACTTGCTGCCCATCGCGCAGGGCGATCACGTCTTTACCCAATAAATCAAAGCGGCTGATATGGCTGTCCAAATTGATGCGCACGCAAGGCCAGTTTAGGCGCGCGGCGATTTGTTCGATATGCGTCGATTTGCCCGTGCCGTGCCAGCCATGGACCAAAACGCGGCGATTATGCATAAATCCGGCTAAGAGGGCGAGGGTGGTGTCATGATCGAATTGATAGCTGTCGTCGCGTTCGGGCACATAATCGCTGCTTTGGCTGAACGCGGGCGCCTGCCAATCGCTGTCGATGCCAAAACTTTGCCGCACGGAAATTTCGATATCGGGCCGATCCATAGTATGTGCGCGCGCGCCAAGCTGTATCATGCAAGTCCTATACGGTTTCGCCCATCGTCTTTTTGATGGTCTGGAATGCTTCGTTGATGGATTTAAAACGCTCTTCGGCTGATTTGTCGCCGCCGTGCAAATCGGGGTGGAATTTTTTAACCAGCGACCGGTAATGGATTTTGACCCGCTCGAAATCCAGCGGCGGGACCAGGCCCAAAGTGTTTAACGCGCGGATGGTTTGATAATCCATATCGCTAGTCTGCTGCCGTTGATAAGAGGAAGTGGTTTCGCCTTCTTCCTCAAAGATACCAAACCGGTCGCGGAAATCGTCCCATTGGCGCGCAAAAGACTCGCGGAATTTTCGGTACTGTGCTTTTGGGCCAAATGGCCAAGACGGCCGCTCCCAAACCGTTTCATGGCGGCGCATCCGCTCCACTTCGTTTTCGTCCAGGCCCGCGTAATAATTCCATTGTAAATTGTATTCGCGCACATGATCCAAGCAGAACCAAAAATATTCTTGTAGGTTTTGGCGGCTTTTCGGTGCTTTGAATTCCCCGTCGGCGCTGCAGCCGGGGCGGTCGCAATGCCGCGCTTTGGTCTTGGCGCTGGCTTGGCTGGTTTTGAAATAACCGCTGCTTGACTTTGCTTTTCTTTGCATCATATCCTCAAACTACCAAGATATCACGAAATGTTAATTTTTCCATTTGTAGTTTGCTTGAGGAGCAGAAAAATTGTCCCGTCAGGAACGAATTCGCCAGATATTGCAGCAAGCGCTGCAGCCGCGAATGCTGATTATCCATGATGATTCCGCCCAGCATCGCGGTCATGGCGGCTGGCGGCCGGAAGGGGAGACACATTTTACGCTGGAAATTGCCTCGGCGGAGTTGTTTGCCACTGGTCGCGTTGCAGGGCAAAGGCGCATTTATCAGCTATTGGCCAATGAACTGGCGGATGGGCTGCACGCCTTATCCATTAAGATTACACCTTAACAAAAAATTAACCATCCTTGCGTAGATTGAAGTCTGCGGTTGTGGTTATATACGCCAACCAGCAATTGCGGCTGGTAGATAGTTTTGCAACATCCAGCCGCAAAGACATTGTAACCAAGAATTGCATATTGCTGTTGTGTACAATCTATAGTAGTAATAAGAAACTTATAAAGACCCAGGGGAGCTGCCGTGAGTACTTTGATCAATCGAAATATCGTTGTCGCCGGCCATCGCACCAGTATGCGGCTCGAGCCGGAGATGTGGGATGCGCTGACCGAAATTTGCGCCCGAGAAAAATGTAGTGTCAAAGAAATATGTACGCTGATCGATTCCTCGCGCGGATCTTCCAGCCTGACCTCGGCTGTGCGGGTGTTTGTCTTGGCCTATTTCCGCTTTGCCGCCGCCAACAGCAATCAAAAGCAACTCCTCGGCACTGTCGAGGGGGTAAGCGCGCCGGCGATGATCAACACCATCGTGAACCGCGTGTTCAGCCAGACGGCGTGATCCTTCGCGCAGCCCAAGGGCATTAAGCGGCCGCGTTCTTGTTCGCCGCCATGCCATAAAATTCGCCAAATATAAGTGCGTCCTTGGTATCGATATCACGACGCAGGTCGTCAATAATTTCCGCTAACAAATCGCGCACCGACAGCATGCCGACAATCTCGTCATTTTCGACCAGCGGCAGGTGCCGGATCTGGTGCGAGGTCATCAGCTGCAAAGCTTGAGCCACCTTGTCGCCGATTTGCAGGACGATTGGATTGGGCGTCATTACTTCGGATAAATGTACCTTGTCCAGGTTGTGGCCTTTGGCCGCAACGCGGTTGACCAAATCCCGTTCGGTAAAAATACCCAACAAAGAATCGCCTTCCATGATCATGACCGCGCCGACATTATGTTCGGCCATCATTTTGGCGGCAGTAGTGATCGTCGCTTGTGGTGGTAGCTTAACCACAAGCGGATAGCGCGACGTCGATTTGGCAATTTTCTTTCCCATTTGGCAGCCCCGTTCAAATTAAGTTGCTTTGACTTAAGGTAACACAATATCGCAAATTGTCACGTAAATTCTGATAAAAAATTTGCGATATTTTGGCGGAGCAACAATGTGGGCGTGCGTTTATGCGGCCTTTATGTCGCCCTGACTCTGTGTCTTGGCGGGCGGGGTTACACGCAATGAAGTCAATTGATGCCGCTGGCGGCGTAGAATCTCGAAACGTAGGCCGTAAAAATGAAAAACTTGGCCGACGTCGGGAATTTGCCGCGCTTCATGCAAAATCAAGCCCGCCAATGTGACCGCCGCCTCGTCGGGCAGACGCCAATCGAATTCGCGGTTAAGTTCGCGGATGCTGACGCTGCCGTTGACGACATAACTGCCATCGGCTTGCGGGCGTACGCCCGGAACGTTCACATCGTATTCATCGAACACCTCACCGACGATTTCTTCGATGATGTCCTCAAGCGTCACCACACCCATCAAGCTGCCATATTCATCGACCACAATCGCAAAATGCTCGCGGCGTTCCTGGAATGCCTGCAACTGATCCAGCAAAGTAGTCGTTTCAGGGATAAACCATGGCGCTTGGGCGACTGAATTGATATCAATCTGATCCAGATCGTCCGCGTGGGAACGGATCGCGCGCAGCAATTGTTTAGCGTGCAAAATGCCCACGATGTTATCCGGACTGTCTTTGTATAGGGCAACGCGGGTAAAGTTACTGCTGAGCGCTTCATCGATCAACGCGCTGGATTTTTGTTCAATATCCAACATCACTACGTTTTTGCGGTGGGTCATAACCTCGGACACGTCGATTTCCGCCAGATCCAAAATGCTCCGTAACATGTGACTGCGGTCTTTGGCGTCGTCGTCGGTATGTCCGTGCAGATCAATGGCGCCGCGCAGCTCCTCGCCGCTGAGCGCGTGGCCCAGCATGTTGTCGGCTTTGATCCGAATGGCCTTGAGGCTGCGCCGTACAATCCATTTTACAATCGCGGTAATCGGTTTAAGCAGTAACAAAAAACCGTAAATCACCGGCACCACCAGCAAAGCCATATTGTCGGCGTTGTTAATGGCAATCGTTTTGGGCATGACTTCGGCGAAAATCAAAATCACCGCCGTCATTAAAATCGTAGCGTATAAAACCCCCGACATGCCAAAGAGGGTGATAAATAAACTCGTGGTTAAGGCCGAGGCCAGGATGTTCAACAAAGTATTGACCAGCAATATGGTCGCGATCAAATTCTCACTGTCTTGGCGGGTTTTGACCACCAATTTGGCACGCCAATCCCCACCTTTGGCCAGCGAATGCATTTTCGACCGTGACGCCCCGGTAAGTGCGGTTTCAGAGCCGGCAAAAAAAGCCGAAGCCCCCGTCAATAAAAACAGCCAAAA
>CANGQU010000119.1 GCA_947456345.1 Alphaproteobacteria bacterium
CAATTGTTGGAAAAACCGGCGGGCGAGGCACAACACGCCTTTGGCCGCTTGCGCGCCTGGCACGGGCAGATGGGGATGTTTATCCGCGCCTTGGCATATTGTATGTCGCACGGCGCAGATGGATTGCGCGTCGTTGCCGAAGATGCGGTATTAAATGCCAATTACATCATGGCCAGCTTAAACGATGTCATGTCCGCACCCTTTGCCGGACCCTGCATGCACGAGGCGGTGTTTTCCGATAAATTTCTGGAAGGAACCGGGATCACCACGTTGGATTTCGCCAAAATGATGATCGACGAGGGGTATCACCCCATGACCATGTATTTCCCATTGGTGGTCAAGGGGGCGTTTTTGATCGAGCCGACCGAAACCGAAAGCAAACAAACCTTGGATCAATTTATTGCGACCATGCGGCATTTGGCGGTATTGGCCAAAACCCCGGGTGCAGCCGAGCAATTCAAGGGCGCTCCCTATTACACGCCCCGCCGCCGCTTGGATGAAACCTTGGCGGCGCGGAATCCGATATTGCGCTGGCAGCCCAATAGCGCGGCTATGAAAGCGGCATAGTGGCCGTTATCGAGCGCTAGGGTACACGCGACTATCCCCGAGAAACTGCAACTATTTTTGTAGTTTCTGCTTGCCCCGATTCGGGCGCGGGCATACTATCTGTTGCGAGTTAATATTGATTAATCTCTAGGGATTGAAATTCCCCTATACCTAGGGGGTTGTCCACATTCATACCGCAATAACCACAAAAACATTGTTACGATTGCATATGAATCAGCAATGTTTAATCGGCCGGATAAAATGAAACAAGCGCATATCGTTCCCTGTTCCTCCCGTTTTCGCCAGGAAATAGAAGCATTGGTACGTAATCGTAACGTTGCCAATGATAATATTGGCGTTGGCGATTTGGCGCGCTCGATTATGTTGCTGATCCCAAACGATATCATTCAGGCCCAGCCCGATCCCGGCGAGCCGGATAAAAATGATCGCGATATTGTAACGGTTACCACCGGCAAGGCGGCGGGGCGGACCATGCCGCGCAAACCCCGGTTACAGGTGCGCATGCCGCAACCAACCGATCCGGCCACGATCCGCAAGGCTTTGGGTTTGGCTTTGTCTTTGGAAAAAGGCTGGGTGAATTTGGCGCTGGACCAGCAGCGCGCCGACTCCCTGGCTAAAAAATTGGAATTCGCCGAAGCAGAATTGGCCCGGATGCAAGATGTGTTAGGCCAATTAGCCTTTCAGCCATTGCCCAATGGCGTAAAAACCCGGGCCGAGGCGCTATATGTGCTGGGTTTCGCCCCAAGCGCCCAGCCGAGCCAGGCGGAAATCAAAGTGGCCTTTCGGCAGCGGGCGAAATTATTCCACCCCGATCGCCAAGGCGATCCGCAGGCGCGTGGCCTGGCCAGCGATCAGCGCATGGCGCAATTATCGGCGGCGGTAAAGCTGTTGGGGGCGTAGGCCCACACACGTCCAGGTTAATGCAATCTTAACTGCGCCTGGTTATTTTGGGCGATGGCAAGTAAAGAACAACGGGATTTTCTGCGCAGCTTATGGGCCAATAACTTGCCCATTACCAGCTATACTGCAAGGGGATTGCGCGCAGGCTCGGTGGTCGCTTTTGCCCGCGAGGATAACAAGGAAATAATTGGGGCCTTTGAGTTGGCCATGGCTATACGCCCGGGTGGTGACGATGCGAGCATGCAGGATATGGCGACGCGTCTATGGAAAAAAATGCATATCGCGATCGAAAATTTACCTATGATCATGAATTCCGCCGCTCCTTATTTATTGCCGGAATTGCTAAATAATTTTGACAGCATGAACGCACAAGTAGAAAATTTAACCAGCCTACCAGGATGGCGGGCGCGGGCGGAGGCATTGGCCGCAGCGTTGGACAAGGCTATACCGCCAATATTCCAAGATCGCGATTTGTTCGACGGTCCAAAGACAATCTGGCCGTGGCGGCCGGTGGTGGCCGATAAACATCGACGCGATAAAACCAAGGGAGCGTTGGCAAAAAACTGGGAAATAGCCTCGCGTGGATGGGAAAACGAAGCACGCTTTGGCGCGTTGGCCATAGCCGCGCAATTGCGCGGGGTGGATAAAACCCTGGCGCTGGAAACCATACCGGGCGGGATGATGGCTTGTTTAGAAAAAGCGCCGCCAGACGCCAGGGGGTTGTGGATGGCGCGCTGCGCGCTTGAGATGTTGCCGGCAAAACATCATCCGGCGATCATCGCCGTGGCCAAAAAGATATGGACAGAATATCAGCCAAGGTTAGTACCAGATACCATGCGGCAGCAAAAAATCATGGCCGAGGAGGTTTTGTGCAGTGGGCCAATCGCATGGCAGCGGATATTAAACCCCGCGTTGCCGCTTGATCCATTAAGTCTAATTGATAAAATTCGGAGCTTATGGCGCGGGCGAGAAAGACCCCTGAATTAATTCACTTGCTTGGGCATTTCGCGCAAGGCCTGGTCGATCAAAATCGCCTGGCGCTGGGCGTCCAGGATTTCCTGCAAAATTTGCTGGGTGACTTCGACGGCCATGGCGGCGGTTTTTTGCCGCAATTCCTGCATAATATCGGCTTCCATGCGGGCGATTTTTTCCATGGTTTGATGATCGCGGGCGCGCAACAAGGATTTTAATTCCATTTGGCTGCGCTCTTGCAAGGCCGTAATTTCGCGCTTGGTGTTGGATAAAATATCCTCGGCCAGCTGGGCGGATTTTTTCTGCTCGGCGCGGTATTGTTTTAGCAAATTTTCCGCTTCTTGACGTAGCTGAGCGGCATCCTGTAGCTGCTTGCCGATTTTTGCAGCGTAATTATCGGTGAACTGCAAAAAGCCGCGTTTGATGTGTTTCCAGGTCAAAACGACGAATAGTACAATCGAAAACGCCACCAAAAAACTGGGGTCTTGGTAAAACGGCACTGCTGCGGCGCTGTGGCCGTGCGCAGTGGCACCCTCGGCCAGTGTTTGGTGGCCGGTTACGGTTTCGCCTAGGATAGAATCGGTTGTGGTTGCTTCGTTCATTGCCGCTGCCTCTTGTCGTAAAGCTTGTTACCCTAATTTTTTTATTTTATCCGCGCGCTTCTTTTTTGACGCGCAGGTTGGGGTGGCCGTTATCCATGCCTAAATCCCCCAATAACTTATCGACCATTTTTTGGGCCAGATCATCGGCCATCGGTTTTAGTTCGGCCAGCACTTTTTGCCGGCTTTGCGCCAATTTTTGCTCAGCGTCCTGCACGCGCATTTGGATTTTCGCATCCAAAGCGCCCAATTCCTTGGTTTGCTGAAATTGGATTTCGCTTTGCGCCTGTTGCAGCAAATAACGGGCACGATTTTTCGCATCATTCAATTGCTGTTCCATGGCAGCGGACAGGTTTTCGGCTTCTTGCCGCATTTTACCAGCCGCTTGCAAATCGGCGGCAATGGCCGCAGCGCGTGCTTCGATCATCCGGCCTACTTGGGGCAGGGCCAGTTTAGCCAAAACCCAATACAGCAGGATGAAATTGACCGCCAGCCAAAAAAGCTGGGATGGAAAAGTAGCGAAGTCGAGCTGCGGCATCATGGCCATAAACTCCAGGGAGGTTAGACGACGAACAACATCAAAATGCCGATCACGAAGCACAACAGACCCAGCAATTCGGCAAACGCTGCGCCGATAAAGGTCATAACGCGGATCTGATCAACCACGGCCGGATTGCGGGCGGCGGCGTTCATGAAATTGCTAAAAATCGCCCCGATACCCAAACCGGCGCCGATCATGCCGAACATGGCCAAACCGGCCCCGATCATCTTTGCTGCTTGTACGTCCATAACTATCTCCATATTACTGTGGTTGAGGGAATAACACCTATCTACCCGAAGCTACCCTTTAGTGCAGGTGAATCGCGTCATGCAGATAAATACATGTCAGCACCGAAAAAATATACGCCTGTAAAAAAGCGACGAAAATTTCGAAGCCGACAAAACCTACGGAAAACGGCAACAAGGCGATGCCGAAAATCCCGAGCATGCCAATAAATGCGCCGATCACCTTTAAGACAATGTGTCCGGCCAACATGTTGGCGAACAACCGCACCGATAACGAA
>CANGQU010000120.1 GCA_947456345.1 Alphaproteobacteria bacterium
CATTACCCTACTACCCTGAACTGCACCGCCGGGGTCGATGAAGCCGGGCGCGGACCATTGGCCGGGCCGGTGGTGGCCGCCGCCGTGATTATTCCCCCAGCAGCTGGGGATTGGGTGCGCGCCATCGACGATTCCAAAAAACTGAGTGCGAAAAAACGCGATGCGCTGTTTGCCGACATTATCGCCCATTGCCCGCACGCGATTGCGACCGCCAGCGTTGCGGAGATCGATACGCTTAACATTCTGCAAGCAACATTATTGGCAATGCGCCGCGCCGTGCTGGCATTATATCCAACCCCACACCAAGTATGGGTCGATGGCAAGCAAACGATCCGCGATTTACCCATGGCGTGTATTCCGGTCATCGGCGGCGATGGCATTCATGCCGCCATTGGTGCGGCCAGCATTTTGGCCAAGGTGACGCGCGATCGCATGATGAGCGAATTGGATGTGCTTTATCCGCAATACGGGTTTGCTAACCATGCCGGGTATGGCACGGCACAACATCTGGCGGCCTTGCGCGCGCATGGGCCGTGCCCTGAACACCGGCGATCATTCGCCCCCGTACGCGCGGCGTTGGCAAAATCCGCTTAAACTAATAGCATGCGGATTTTGGCCACCGCGACCGTGATCATGGCCGTGTCCACGGCGGGTGCGGCATGCAATTCGGCCAGCATGGTTTGCACCGGCACCAGCGCATGCGGATGCGCTTCTAACCACTTGGTCAGGGATTCAGGCTTGGTCCCGGTGCGCCGCGCCACTTCTTTGGTCAGGCGCGCTTGCAGCCCCAGCAAATCATCGATCAAGGAGCTGGTAGCACGCACTTGCCAGGCCGAGCCGCGCGGCAGTTTCGCGCACACCCGGCGCATCCAATCCAGGCCAAACTGTTCGCCGATGCGATAATATAACGCGGCCACCGCCACCGGGGCTTGGTCCAATTTCTGCGCGATATTCACCACATCCCCGGCGCTGCCTAGCATGCGGCTCAGCACCACCACCTCGGCCAGGTTTTTGGGTACGCCTTGGCGCATAAAGGTTTCAATTTTACCGCTCAGGATTTTTTGATCCGTCGGCGTGATCAGTTCCATGCCACGCGCCTCGATAGCGCGGATCGGGGTGGCATAAAGATCCAACACCATGCGCAGCGGTTTATGATAATGCGGCTGGCGCAAGAACCACAGCATGCTCCGTTCGGCAAAACGGTGCAGGGCAAGGGCCAGATGGGTTTGCACCTCGGCCTTAACCTTGCCATCCAATGCGCACACATCCTGCCAAATCTCTTCGAAGCCATAAGTTTCGCGCATCGTGACATAGGCGCGGACGACATCCGCCAATTCCACCCCAGCCAATTCCGCCAATTGATAGGGCAGCAACACGCCCAAACGGTTGATCAATTGATTGGTCAAGACGGTGGAAATAATTTCGCGGCGCAATTTATGCTTGGCGATGGCGTCGGGGTATTTTTTGGCCAAGGCGGGTGGGAAATACGCCAATAAATCCGGCATCAAGGCCGGATCGTCCGGCACGTTCGAGGCCAGCAGCGATTCATACAAACCCATTTTGGCATAGGCCAAAATCACCGCCAATTCCGGGCGGGTCAATGGTTGTTGCGCACGCACCCGTTCGACCCATTCCTGATCGCCCGGTAAAAATTCGATTTTGCGGTTCAGCTTGACGGTTTTTTCCAAGACACGCAATAACTGCGCGTATTCATCCATGCGGCTGCCGATTTCGGCCTGCAACAATGACAGCACCATGGTCTGTTCGTAATTATCACGCAACACCAAGGCGCAAACATCATCGTTCATCCCGCGCAGCAGCTTATCGCGCGCAGGGCGCGTCAATTGCCCGGTCTTCTCGACCGCAGCCAACAGGATTTTGATATTCACCTCGTGATCCGAAGTATCAACGCCACCGGAATTATCGATAGCATCGGTATTGATGCGCCCACCGCCCAGCGCGTATTCGATCCGCCCGCGCTGCGTAAAGCCCAGATTGGCACCCTCGCCCACGATCTTGGCGCGCAATTCGCGCCCATCGATACGCAAGGCGTCGTTGGCGCGATCGCCCGCATCCAAATTATTCTCTGCCGACGCCTTGACAAAAGTGCCGATGCCGCCAAGCCACAGCAAATCGATCTCGCTGCGTAAAATTTGCTGGATCAATTCGGATGGGGTAAATTCCGCCCGCTCGGCACCCAGGGCACGCATAGCCTCGGCGCTGAGGGTGATTTTTTTCAGATCGCGGGTATAGACCGCACCACCCTTGGACAATTTGCCTGCATCGTAATCTGCCCAGGTCAAACGCGGATTGTCGAATAGGCGCTGTCTCTCCTTGAAGCTTTTGGCGGGATCAGGATTGGGATCGATGAAAATATGTTTATGGTTGAACGCGGCCAGCAAGCGCATTTTATCCGAGCGTAGCATGCCGTTGCCGAACACGTCGCCCGCCATATCGCCCACGCCGATGGCGGTAAAATTTTCACGCGCAATATCGCGGCCTAATTCGCGGAAATGCCGCTCCACCGCCACCCAGCCGCCGCGCGCGGTGATCGCCAATTCTTTGTGGTCATAACCGGCCGAGCCGCCCGAGGCAAAAGCGTCGCCCAGCCAAAAACCATATTCGGCCGAGACGGCGTTGGCATAATCGGAAAATTTCGCCGTGCCCTTGTCCGCGGCTACCACCAAATACGCGTCGTCATCATCACGGCGTATGGTTTGCGCCGGGGGAATGATTTTTCCCATGCGCCAATTATCGGTCAAATCCAACAAGCCGCGCAGCATGGTTTGATAACAGGCTACGCCATGCGCTGCATAAGCGGCCGGATCGGCGGGCGGGCGTTTAAGAACAAACCCCCCTTTGGAGCCAACCGGCACAATCACGGTGTTTTTGACCATCTGCGCCTTGACCAGGCCCAGGATTTCCGTGCGGTAATCGTCCCGCCGGTCCGACCAGCGGATGCCGCCGCGCGCGACCTTGCCGCCGCGCAAATGCACGGCTTCGAATTCGGGGCTGGTGATGAAAATTTCCCGCCATAAGAGCGGCTTGGGCATATCGAGGATTTGCGCGCAATCGAATTTCAGCGCCAGATATTTTTTACGCGCACCGTTCCCGTCGGTTTGGAAAAAATTCGTGCGCAAGGTGGCTTGGATCAAATTCAAATAGCGGCGCAGGATGCGGTCGTCTTCGGCCAGGATGATTTGATCCAGCTTCATCAAAATATCGGCCTGAAGTTTTGCAGCCCGCATCGCATCCGCGCGCGCGGGATCGAATTGCGCATAAAACAATTCCAGCAAATGCCGGCTGATTGCCGGATAAGCGGCCAGTACGCGCTGCATGTTTTGCAGGCTTACCGAAAAGCCGATTTGGTGCAAATATTGCGCATAGGCACGGAACACCACCACCTCGGCGGCGGCGATGCCCAAAGCCGGCACCAGGCGGTTAAACCCGTCATCTTCGATCGCCCCTTGGCGCAGGCCAATGAGCGCCTCTGTGATCACCGCCTCGATCCCATCCAAGCCACGCTCGGGCGCGTCCTGGCGGCGCACGGCCAAAGTGTGCAGCCAGATCGTCACGGACTTGCCGTCTTCTGATAACGTCACGGGTAACGCCGTTTCATACAACACGCGCAAGCCCAGATTTTCCAAACTGGGCAGCATGTCGGATAAGGCCAATTGCTGTTCGCGCTGATACAACGTGATGCTGCCGCTTTCAACCCGGATATGGCTTTGTGGCGTAGCACCCTTGCCAGACCGCAATTCCTCGAGGGCTTGGATATCCAACACCGCCGCTTGCGGTTCACGTATATTCTGATACTGAGCGCCAAACGCCTTGGCATAACGGCGCCATAATTCGCCCAAAGCAGTCGCCCCATGCTGTCGCGCCAAGGCTTCGCGCAGGCGGTCGTCCCAGGAGCGCGCCGCCTCGGCCAGGGATTTTTCCAATCCCGCCGCATCATCAAAAGCAGCAAGTTCGGCATCGGCATCGATGATGAAATGAATCCGCGCCAAAGGCTGATCGGAGATTTGCGTATAAAAGCTGCGGATCGAGCCACCCAAAGCCTGCAACAGAATCTGTCCGAATTTTTCGCGCAAAC
>CANGQU010000121.1 GCA_947456345.1 Alphaproteobacteria bacterium
ACCGGAAAAGCGAGAGTGCCGCGCGCTCGGCATCGTCGATGTCGCTAAGGATGGGAATGGCCTGATCGGGGTGGGTCGCCACGATCAGGTAATCGAAAAACTGGCTGCTGCCATCACGGCGTTCGATCAAAACGCCATCCTCGCGCCGGGCGATGCGGGTGATACCTGAATTCAGCACGGTAGTGATTCTGCCATCCCGCAGCATTGCGTTGATGTATTGCCGCGCCCCGCCGCGCACGGTGCGCCATTTCGGCCGCAGCACAATGTTCAGCAAACGGTGATGCTGGCAAAATTGCAGAAAATAGCGCAAGGGGAAATCCAGCGCCGTTTTTGCCGGTACCGACCAAATCGCCGCCGCCATCGGCAGAATGTGATGTTGGATAAAAAACTGGCCATAGCGCCCGCGCTTTAAATACTGGCCCAAGGTTTCGGCCCCGTCGATTTTCCCCGTGGCCAGGCGCCATTTGCAGCCCTGATAAAAGCGGATCAAATCGAACACCATCCGCCACCGCGCCGCTTGGCGCCACGAGCCGCTTTGGCTGAAAATCTCGCCGATATTGCGCGTGCCATACTCGATCTTGCCGCCATCGGCCGAGATGGCAAAGGACATGTTGCTAGCATCCGTGGGTACATCCAATTGCCGCAATAGTGCGGTAAAATTCGGATAGTTATGATCGTTGAGGACGATAAAGCCGGTATCGACATCGATCATTTGCCCAGCCGATTTGATGCGTTTGGTGTTGGTGTGCCCGCCCAAACGCTCGTCTTTTTCAAATACGGTCACGGCAAATTTTTCGCGCAACAACCACGCTGCGCCCATGCCGCTGATGCCGCTGCCGATAATCGCGATGCTGGGGGTGGGTTGCGTCATGTTACGCTGCGCTCTCGCTAATAGTTGCCAATGCCGCCAAGGCCCGTTGGCGCGCTTGGTTGTGATCGACCAGCGGGTTGGGATAATTGCCGCCCAGGGTTACGCCCGCTTCCCGCAATTCCAGCGGGGTTGCTTGCCACGGCTGATGAATCAGCCGGTTTGGCAATCTTGCCAGCTCGGGCACAAAACGGCGGACATAATCGCCATTGGGGTCGAATTTCTCGCCCTGCAGCACCGGATTGAAAATGCGGAAATAGGGCGCGGCATCGGCGCCGCACCCGGCCACCCATTGCCAGGATGCGGCGTTATTGGCGGGATCGGCGTCCAATAATGTGTCCCAAAACCATGCCTCGCCCAATTGCCAAGGCAACAACAAATCCTTGATCAAGAATGATGCCGCGATCATGCGCACGCGATTATGCATCCACCCGGTTTGCCATAATTCGCGCATGCCCGCATCGACGATGGGAAACCCAGTACGCCCGCGTTGCCAGGCCAGCAGGCCGGTTGGATCATCGGCCCATGGAAAGCGTTTGAATTGCGGGCGCAGGGGTTCGGTCGGCAAATTTGGAAAATGCACCAGCAAATGATAGGAAAATTCGCGCCAGCAAACTTCCTTTAAAAAATGTTCCGCATCGCCCGCCATCGGGTTTAGGCCGTGCGCCGCGCAATAGGTTTTCGTCGCCTGCCAAATTTGGCGCGGGCTGATTTCGCCAAACGCCAAATGCGGCGATAGCCGCGAAGTGCCTACGCGATCTGGATGGTTGCGCATTTCCTTGTACCCATACAGGGCGCGGGGGAAAAATTCCGTCAAACGCCGCTGCGCGCCCGCTTCGCCGGGCTGCCACTCCGCGCGCATGGCGTGCGCCCAATCTGGCGCTGTGGGCAACAAACCCCAATCGGCCAGCGATTCGCTATGCTTTGCCGCTGTATGAAATAAGTCGGATACGGGTTGTGCCACTGGCGCGGGCAGGGGTGGGGCTGGTTCGCCCGTTGCAATTAGCGCCCGCCAGAACGGGGTGTAAACTTGATACGGGCGGCCTTGGCCGGTGCGCAGGGCGTTGGGATCGTGCAACAAATTCGCGGCGTGTAATTCTAAACGTATGTCATGCTCCGCCAAAGCGGTATGCAGCGCTTGCTCGGCCGCAATCGCGCCCGCATCATAACCACGATTGGCGGTGACATGGCCGATACCCAGCTCGAGACACAGTTTCGGTATAATGGCACCCGCATCGCCGCGCGCCAAAATCAGTGTCATGCCCAAAGCCGTTAAGTCTTTTTGCAGGGCCGCAAGGGAATGATGCAGCCACCACCTACTGGCCCCGCCCAAGGCGCGTATAGATGGGTGTTCATCCAAAACGAACACCGCCACCGCCGGGCCGTGACGCAGGGCTGAGAGCAGCGCGGGATTATCGCTCACGCGCAAATCGCGGCGAAACCAATGGAGGGAGAGCTTGCGTTCTGTCATCAGGCCAATATAATGGGCCAAACCCGTTTGGAAAGTAACCCCAGCCATGACCCCTCCAAAATATCTGTTCATAATTATTGCCGCCATCGCCGTTTTGATGGCCCAGCCCCTCTGGGCGGCGGACGCCAAACCACTTGGGGCAAAGCCCCCCGCAGCCGAGGGCAAGGCAAGCAAAGCGAAAGAGCGGAAAAATTTACTGCAAACCATCGACGCCCAGCCGGAATTGCAAAATTTCTATCATTTGATTTTTGCCGCTGGCGCGGACAAAGCATTGGCCAATAGCGGCAATGCCTATACCGTTTTTGCGCCGGACGAAGCTGCTTTTGCCCGGTTCGGCAAAAATGAATTGGCCGAATTGCTAAAGCCGAAAAACAAAACCAAACTGCGCGATATGGTTTTGCTGCATGTGGCGCCCGGACGGATTCCGTTGGCGGATTTCGCAGGCAAGCAATTGAACCAAAGCACGCTGGGCGGCGGCACGTTGGTACTGAACGGGCGCAATCCCGAACGGCTTTTGGCCAATAACGCGGTGATCGAACCGATCGCGATTCCTGCGGATAATGGCGTGATTTACCGCATTGACACTATCTTGACCCCAGACGCCGGGACGCATTGATGGCCAAAATCGAAATTCCCACTACCGATAGCGGTTCGCCGAATGCCAAATTGTTTTGGAAAATCACGTTGGCTGTTATGGGTCTGTTGGCGGTGATTATGTTAACGGTTGGCATCCTGCATTTCAGCCGGCATTTTTTGTGCCTGCGCGCCGATGCGCTGTGTCTGTATGATTTTCCTTTGCGCGCCCCGGCCGCACCAACGCCAGCGCAGCAATAAGTGGCTGATTTCATTATATAAATCCAACCATTGCGCCGAGTATCTTTTTAAGATATAGTATAATTCTGGCTAAAGTCCGAAAAATCAATTTTGGCGCCAAGCTTAATTTTTGCCGAGGGTGGGTTTAATGATACGTCCGTTTTATGAGCGTTGGCCCGACGTGGTTTTGGGGTTGGTTAATACAGCGGCAAAACTGCGCCGTTTTGATGACGCCGTTAAATACGCTGACGCCAGATTTGAAGCAGTCACAGCAAAACCCGATGCCACCGCCGCTGAGATTGTAGCTGCAATGGCCGAGTTTAAAAAAATCGGCGAGAAGGCGGGAAAATACGGCGCGGATACCGATAAACATGGCTGGCCAGATTTGCTGCTGCATCAACAACATGCATTCGGTATACGTAAGTTATCCAGTCTTGCTGAAAAATCCCCTGGTTTTGGCAAATCGGTGTTAGAGCGCGGGCTTGCCGCCATGGCAACAAAAATGGAGTTGCCGCCCGTTAGCACGATCAAAACGCAATTGGCTTGGCAAAAGTTTCGCGACATTCCAAAACGCGAGGAGATTTTACAACATATTATTCAACCCCCGGCAATGGCCGAATCACCGGATGCCAAAAAGGTCCCCAAACCACCCAACGTCCAATATCTGCTGTGGATGGCTGAATTGGTCCAGGATAGTGCAGGGTATATAAACGCTGGTACCAGTAAAACCATCGCCACCACTGCCTGGGACCGCTTGCGCGCTGGTTTGCCCATTCAGGACGACAGCAAATCCTTGCCTTTAAGCTATAACAGCCGCCGAGCTTTGATCGGTAAAATTCTTTTAGCCGAGCCAGAGATCGAAGATTATCAAGCCCACATCGCCAATCTCAAATCCGGCCAAG
>CANGQU010000122.1 GCA_947456345.1 Alphaproteobacteria bacterium
CCTTGGATTACGGTTACGCCACGGCGGTTTTGCGCCCAGGAGGATTCATCCGAACCCAACACGGCCGGACGCTCTTTGCCGTAGGAAATGGTTTTAATGCGGCTGGCCGAAACGCCAAGCGAGGTCAAATAATCTTTGATCGCAGCGGCGCGTTTTTCGCCCAGAGCCAAGTTGTATTCGCGAGTGCCGCGCTCGTCGGCATGACCTTCGACGGTGATGCTAAAGCTGCGGTATTGTTTCAACCAGCTGGCTTGACGCTCCAAGGTCGATTTTGCTTCGGCTTTCAGGTCGAAACGATCGTAATCAAAAAACACGCGATCGCCGACATTCAATACCAAATCATCAACCGAGCCAGGAGGAACATCGGCGCGGGGACCGCCTTTGGCGGAACCATAGGCGCTGCCTTTGCCATCGCCGGACACGGAGCCGGTGGTGTTAGAAGTGGACGAACAGGCGGTAACCAGCAACAAGGCCGCCAAGATAGTTAAAAGACGCATACGCATATTTTGCCCCTTTGTAGGATGTTAGTCGGATGAGAAATAAAGATAGCTGTTTATAAGGTGGATTGCCTAGGGAATCAAGGGGGACCATGCAGGATCGGATGCATCGCCCGGGGTGGGGACAATTTGTAAATTGCGCCCGGTCAAATCGACCGAATACAATCGCGCCCTGGCCCCTTGGCCGCTTTTATCCATGCGGTCTTGGCGGTAGAACATCAAAACCCGGCCATTCGGGGCCCAAGTCGGCCCTTCCTCGAGATAGGATTCGGATAACAGCCGCTCGCCCGTGCCATCGGGGCGCATCACGCCGATGTAAAAACTACCTTCAAGAAATTTCGTAAAGGCGATTAAATCGCCGCGAGGCGACCACACAGGTGTGGCATATCGGCCCTTGCCAAAGCTGATGCGGCGGACATTGCTGCCATCGGCGTTCATGACATACAATTGCTGCGTGCCGCCCCGGTCGGAATTGAACACGATCTGTTTTTCATCCGGCGCATAGGAGGGCGAGGTGTCGATCGCCGGGTTGTCGGTAATTCGCCGCACTTGGCGCGTTTGCAAATTCATGGTGTAGATATTCGAATTGCCGTCTTGGGATAGCGACATTACGACCCGGCGACCATCCGGCGAAAATCTGGGCGCAAAAGTCATGCCCGGAAAATCGCCCAATACTTCTTCGCGGCCAGTGTCGATGTTCAGCAAATAGACGCGCGGCTGATTGCGGTAATAGGCCAGATAGGTGATTTCCTGGGTGCTGGGCGAAAAACGCGGGGTTAGCACCAGGCTTCGGCCATCGGTTAAAAACCGGTGGTTGGCGCCGTCTTGGTCCATAATCGCCAAGCGCTTGATGCGCTTGGTGGCGGGGCCGCTTTCGGCGACATAAACGATGCGGGTGTCGAAATAGCCTTCTTCGCCGGTGATGCGTTTATACACCGCATCCCTGATGATGTGGGCAATGCGGCGCCAGTTATTAGCCGGGGTGAAATAGGCCAGGCCAACCATTTGCTGTTCGCCCAACACGTCCCATAAACGGAATTCGACGCGCAGACGGCCATCGGGCTGTAATTCGACTGCACCCGATACCAGCGCCTGGGCGTTCAGCGCCCGCCAATCGGCGAAACGCGGTTGCAATTGCAGGGCGGCAGCGGATTGAATAAAAGCGGATGGATCGATCGGCGCGAATAATCCCGAACGATGTAAATTGGCGCGAATGACACTGGCCAAATCCGCGCCGGCTTGGGTTTGGGCGGGGTCCTTGGCATAAAAATCGACGATGGCCACGGGAATCGGCTCGGCCACGCCCTTGGTAATATCAACGCGCAATTCAGCGCGGGCAGGTGCGGCGGCGAGCGTCAGGGCGATCAACAATGTCAGGAATAGGTTTTTCATGCGGAACTCCATCGCGGGTGAGCGTATAGGGTATAGCGTATAGCGTATAGAAAGGTAATGGATAAGTTTTCTATAGTTATTATACTTAAGAATTGCCCTCCCATAGGGGGAGGAAAATTTAGGGCATTCTTAGGTTAAACGGCAATAGACCTAGCCGCAGCCTTTGGCAAAGGCAGGCGAGGAGCCGCTAAAAATAAACTTTAGCATTTCACAAACCACCAGCCTTGGCACATCTGGAGCTACGACTGGGTAAGCTACCCATTCTGATCTAAAACCTAGCAATTCTGATTTCCACTAGCCCTTGCCAAATGGGCTAAAGGAATTGCTGTGCTTGCGTCCGCCGCAGGCCCGGTCCAGTTTGCCAGTGTCAAAACATTATCGCTGTAATGAATTCTTAAAAGCCCTCTCACCGCGTCAACCACCGCATCGGTTTGCAAGCTGGGTTTGGCTTTTATGATTTGAATATAATGCGTGCGCGTATATTCAAAAAAGGGAGGGGAGCCTTTATGGGTGTGGGCGGCGTGATGCGCGGCGGCGGCTTGCAAATAAGCGACCACATCTTTTGGTTCCACCAGATCCGGGCGATGCGTTGCAAGGGCCACTAAAAGATCGTCGCCATATTCGGTGGTCACGCATTTTTCCGTAACCTTGCGGTCGAACCAGTCCTTTTTGGCGGGCAACAGGCTTCGCAGCAACGCTGGGACGGCATCTATCGAGCTTGCTAACTGGGTGAGCTTCTTCGCTCCCAGAGATCCGGTCAAGAAATCGAAATGGGTTTTCTTAATTTCATCAGGCTTAAAATAAAGAGCTTGTCCAATCGCCATTCCTAAAATGCAATCGACACTGCCCGTCGCGCTTTGTGCTTGGGCCCGATCAAAAAATCCGTCGATGCGCGCGGGTGTTAAAAGATCTGGACGCAATTTACAAACGGTAGAAGCATAAAACATTGGGGATTGAAGAGAGATGATGTCATCTAAATCTTGTCCGGTGATTTGATCTTTGAGCAAATTTAATATTTTCTTTTCAGTTTCCGACGGAGCAAAATTATATAATGAAACATGATGATCGATCGGCATACGGATCATTCTTGGAATAAGCCAATGAGGGCGGAAATTTTTATGTTTTTCAAGGGAAGTTAATATAACTTTACTCGCTAGAACCTTTACTGTATTGGGTGCGTATTGATCGACCTGCTCTACAAGGGCAAGATCGCTTATCTCTTCAACCCAACTACAGGCGTCCTTTAATCCTTCCTCATCTAAGGCAGCTGGATAGCTTTCGACGATGGTTGCAACGGCATTGGCAAATAAAAGGCTGGTATTATTGTCTCGAACTCTCCTGCCATAACGAATTAGTTTTTTTGTGGCTTCTCCTGCGCTTTCAGCAGTCATGGAGTCCGGATTAGAAATAACCGGATAGTAAGACTGCGCAAAAATAATCTGTAGAGTCGGCTCTTGCTCGCGGACTTCGGCATATAATTTATTGATCTGACCCAGTTTCTCCGGATATGCTGGATGCCCAGCCATCAAACAGGCAAGCGCCCCGATTCGGAAGGTGCTGGAATGATCGCCCTTATTTTCGGCAAAAGTGCACAGGCGGTCATAAAATTCCGGCGCATAATGCGGTATTTGTACTAAAATTCTTCCCAACAAATTCATCGCTGGGCCGCTAATGCTATCGGATTTTCTGTATGCGATCCCCAATTGGAATAATTTTTCACAATGATCGCGTGAAATAACAGAAAGGGGAATGTTGATCTGAGACAAATGGAAAAAAAACATAATTGGTACCTTGTGGATGTTTTTGACCATGTTCCAATAAAAAATCGAGATAAGCCGGGGTTAAAGTAAGCGGATCTTGACGAATCATAGACTCGTTGCTCAATAACCCAGAAAAAAAATCGGGACTTCGAGTTAAATTTTCAATTAAATTACTAGCCACCGATTACCTCTCTTATCAATTTTTGCTCATGAAAATATTAAGTTTAGAATTCTGAGTAACAAGTCATTGTCTTTTACTGCAGTTTATAAGAACTATAGCATATCAGAATGATCCTTAAAAGAAACATCTTGTTAAGTAATTTTATTTCAATTTTCTATGATTAGAATCCACCGAAAACCTAATAAAATCTAGCTATCCTTTAAAAACGATTGAGAGCG
>CANGQU010000123.1 GCA_947456345.1 Alphaproteobacteria bacterium
AATCGGCCAATTCGATCATCGGCACCACGCGAAACTGCGTGCCATCCCAGCGCTGGATCCGCCCCACCGGCAACCCCGGCGGCAAACCGCCGCCCTTGCCCGATGTTAAAACCGCCGCACCCGGGGCCAGCATCTGCGGCTGCGAAATGTACAAGAGTTTTAGAACATTGCTGTTATCGCCGTTCAAAATCCCTTGGAGGGCAGAGTCCCCCGCAATCACCGGAATGCGGGAATTGTAATCGGTGATCAACACGACGCGCGCGGCTTGATCGCTGACTTCTTGGACGCGGCCTACGAAATATCCATTTACCAGCGCGACATGACCTTTTTTAATGCCAGCTGCCCGCCCAGCATTGACGATCAAACTGCGCACCATGCCGCTGCCACTATCGGAAATGACGCGCACGGTGACAAATTTTGCCGGGGCATCGGGCACTACATGCAGATTTTGGCGCAACAAACGATTTTCATCGGATAATTTCAGCGCCAACAATTCCTGCGTCCGCAAACGCTCGTTCTCGGCAGTTAATTTTTCATTTTCGCTGCGTAGCTCGGCGAAATTGGCTACACCGTCGCCAACCGCGGCCACGGAATTGCCAATGCTGGACCAGGCGGCCAAAATGGGCCGCGTCGCATCCAAAAACATGATTCGCATACCACCGTATGCATTAGGATTGGCCAGTTGTGCGCCCAGAAAAACTACGGCCAAAGCGGCGAAAACGGTCAACGCAATGCGTGGCCAGTATGACACCCGGCTAATAGCAAATACGCGCAATCGTTTTTGAATTTTCATCGACCGTCTCTCTTAGCGCAAAGCTTAGAATAACGGCCCATGGTTAATCAATGCTAAACCAGCATTGTTATTAAATTATTGCCGCAAAAATACTTAGATCAACTAGTAAGCGCTAAACAGCACGCTGCGGAGGGTTTTCATCTCTTCCAAACAGCGGCCAGTACCGCGCGCCACACAGGTCAATGGGTCTTCGGCAATCGACACTGGCAAGCCCGTAGCCCGGCGCAAAACCAGGTCCAGATTAGACAACAAAGCCCCGCCCCCGGTTAAGACGATGCCCTTATCAACAATATCGGCGGCCAGTTCAGGGGCGGTTTGTTCCAACGCCACCTTGACCGCTTCGATGATTTGCGAAACGGGTTCGGCCAAAGCTTCGGCGACTTGGCGTTCGGTGATGCGCATTTCGCGCGGCACACCGTGGACCAAATCGCGGCCCTTGATTTCAATCGCGCGGCCATCGCCCGAAGCGGGCGGACAGGCCGAGCCGATTTCTTTTTTGATTTTCTCGGCGCTGGACTCACCCACCAGCAAATTTTGCGTGCGGCGCAGATAAGATATAATCGCCTCGTCCATTTTGTCGCCGCCGACCCGCACCGAGCGGGCATAAACAATACCGCCCAGGGATAATACCGCCACTTCGGTAGTACCGCCGCCGATATCCACCACCATCGATCCGGTCGGTTCGGTTACGGGCAAACCGGCACCGATCGCGGCTGCCATCGGCTCCTCGATCAAAAAGACGCGGCGGGCGCCGGCGGATTCGGCGGATTCTTGAATGGCGCGGCGTTCGACCGCGGTTGAACCCGACGGGACGCAAATAATTATCTGCGGGCTAGTGAAGGTGCGGCGATTATGCACTTTGCGGATAAATTCCTTGATCATATCCTCGGCTACGTCGAAATCGGCGATAACACCATCGCGCAAGGGGCGAATAGCATGAATGTGGCCGGGGGTACGGCCCAACATCAACTTGGCCTCGTTACCGACGGCTAGCACCTGACGCTTGCCTTTGTGTTCATGGATCGCCACCACCGAAGGTTCGTTCAATACGATGCCACGATTGCGGACATAGACCAATGTGTTGGCCGTGCCTAAATCAATCGCCATATCCGAAGACATAATCCCTTTGAGACCCGCGAACATAAATGCAACCCCTGATTTTTATTGGATGAACGCCCAGATAGAGGGCTAACTTTATCTAGACCGATTGGGTGAATTTGTCATCAAGTTTTTATGCGGCGGTGACTGTGCTCCGGCTAGACGCGGTTAAACCATCACTTTGGGGCGTGACCCTTGGCCTCTATTTGATAAAAAAGCGCCACCCCCAGCATATTTCCACAATCTGCACCAATCGGTATTCGGTTTTGCCGACAATTACGCATATTGTATGGCGATGAGCGATTTATTCCCCAATTTGCACTTGCGCGCCCTAAGGGGTGATATTTATGGCGGTATCACCACAGCGGTCGTAGCCTTGCCGTTGTGTCTGGCTTTCGGTGTGGCCTCGGGCCTGGGCCCGGCTGCGGGGTTGTATTCGGCCATTTTATTGGGTTTCTTTGCGGCCTTGTGCGGGGGCGCACCTGCCCAAATATCGGGGCCGAACGGACCAATGACGGTGGTCATGGCCTCTGTCGTTGCTCAGTTTCCAGATCGCCCCGAGATGTGTTTCGCCGCCGTTATATTAGCCGGATTTTTTTTAGCGGTTGGCGGATTTCTGCGCCTGGGCCGCTACATCGCCCTTGTCCCCTACCCGGTTATATCCGGGTTTATGACGGGGGTGGGATTGATCATCATCATTTTGCAATTGGCCACCCTAAGCGGCCATAGCAGTTTTGCCAATATTGCCGCCGTCATGTATCATTTGCCGGAATATTGGCTAACACCTAATTGGCAGGCGGTCAGCATCGGTCTGATTGCGCTGGGGATAGTTGTTTTCACGCCCAGAAAATTATCGGCGATTATCCCCTCACCATTGCTCGCGCTGTTGTTGGGCACAGCGCTGGCGGCATGGTTTTTTCCGCTGGCACCGCAAATTGGCGCTTTACCCTCGGCTCTGCCCGTCCCGCAATGGCCGATGATTAGCCTGGGTGATTGGCAGCAATTGGTTTTACCTGCGCTGATGCTCGCGGGCCTTGCCGCGATCGACAGCTTGATGACCGCAACCGTAGCCGATGGCATGCTGCGAGGTAAGCACGATTCCAACCGGGAACTGGTCGGCCAGGGGATCGGCAATTTTATGGCTGGTCTTTTCGGCGGCATTGCAGGATCGGGTGCGACGATGCGTACCACCGTCAATATCCGTGCTGGGGGCCGCACGCCAATTTCCGGCATGCTGCACGCGTTTATAATGTTAGCAATTTTGGCCGGTTTAGGATCTTTGGCCGAGCACATTCCTCACGCGGTTTTGGCGGGTATATTGCTCAAAGTTGGCTTTGACATCATCGATTGGCGCTTTGTGCGCAAGATTGCGCATCTACCACCGTTCAAGGCCACGCTGATGTTGTTGGTAGTGTTTCTAACACTTTGGGCTGATTTGATGGTCGCCGTATTGGCAGGCACAGTTTTGGCGGCGCTGGCTTTGGCCAAGGACATGGCGGACCATCAATTGGCCAATATGCAAATAATAGATGCGGATTCACTTTTACCCGAGCTGCCCAGGGATCTGGCCGAAACCTGGGCCAAAATATCGCCAACCACGTTATTGTACCAACTAAGCGGCCCGCTCAGTTACGGTGCGGCCGGTCAATTGGCGCAACGCCTACTACAAGTCGGCGGCTTTCAGCGCTTGTGGCTGGACATGCGTGGCGTCAGCTATATCGATACCAGCAGTATGATCGCCATCGAAGATATTGCCGCCGCCGCCAAAGACCAGGGTCTGGCCCTGGCCATAATCGGCCTGGATGCTGTGTATCGCAAAAAACTGGCGAAGTTAAAAATTGGTTTGGAACCGGCGAATTTCCATGCATCGTTTACCGATGCTTTATCCAGTCAACAACCGCAGAGAGAAAATGTTAACGTATCTTTGTTATGATTCAATCATTAAACGCGCATGAGTAATCCGAATTATTACAAGCTAGAAAATCTAACGATTTTGCTGATCGATGACCGTCGCAGCATGCGTAGTTTTATTGCCGATGTTCTGCGGGAAATCGGGGTTGGAAAAATATTGAATGCTGAAAGCTATGCCGAGGGGTTGGCCTTGCTCGACCCGCCCAAAGGTATGGCAGGTATGGAGATGGAAATTCCGCCATCG
>CANGQU010000124.1 GCA_947456345.1 Alphaproteobacteria bacterium
AATGTCATTCTGAGCGCAGCGAAGAATCTCGGGCCGGAGTAGTATCCGGAGTAGTTTATAGTGATTTGATTGGTGAATGAGACACTCACCCACGATGTCACCCCGGCGAAAGCCGGGGTCCATGGTTTGATCGTTTGGATACCGGCTTTCGCCGGTATGACAGGTGTTTCTTTTCTAAGTTAAACGACAATAGCTTGATCGAGATCCTTCGCTTCGCTCAGGATGACATGGGAAAGGGTAGACAATTTTGTGATTCCCTATTCCCCATTCCATAATCTTAGCGCCCCAACACGCCTTTGCCGATATCGCGCAGGCCTTTGCCGATATTGCCCAGGCCTTGCTGCACCATATTCGCGGGCAATTTCTTGCCTGCATTTTTAGCCAGCGTACCCAGAATGATATCGGCCAATTCGGAATTGGTGATACCCTGTTTGCCGCTGCCCAGATTGCGTAATTGCATATCAGCCAAATCGATGCGCTGGCCGATGCTCTCGCCGCCAATTCTCACATTCGGTACCACGCTGGCATTTTGAATTTGCAGCAAGCCGATTTGCCATTGGCGGCTACCCGATTTGCTGTCCGGCGCAGGCGGTGTCGCTTCGGCCTTGGCCAATGATTTTTGCAGCACGGCCAGATTGTTTCCCGTCTGCCCGATTTCATAATACAGGCTGATATTGTTTAGGCTGATGGCATCGATCTGAATCACGGGCTTGGTTAATGATTCTATTTGTAACGATGCTTCAATCTGGCCCAGATGCAATAAATGCGGGCTACTGAATCCCGGCGGGTTGGCCACATTTAACCCGTTCAGGGCGAATTTACCCGCAAATAGCTGCAAATTCACCGACTCGACCGTTACCTTCACGCCCAAAACGGCAGATGCCTGCCGCTCGATTGCTTTTTGCAACAAAAAGTTCTTGGCCAAGGTCAAGCCCGCGATGACGATTACCAATGCCAGCAATATTTTTACCAGCGGACGAGATTTATGCTTGCGGCGTGCCATGATCTGCCTCATCAGGATGCGGCGGCTTGATACGATCCGCCAGGTTACGAATAAGCACATAAAACACGGGCGTCAAAACCAGACCAAAAAAAGTAACGCCCAACATACCCGAAAACACCGCTGTGCCAAGCGCTTGGCGCATCTCAGCCCCTGCCCCTTGGGCAATCATCAATGGCACCACGCCCAAAATGAAGGCAAATGAGGTCATCAAAATCGGCCGCAAGCGCAAGCGGCAAGCTTCAACCACCGCCTCGGCCCGCGCTTTACCCGCCAATTCCATTTGGCGCGCAAATTCGACGATCAAAATGGCGTTTTTTGCCGCCAGACCGATCAGCACCACCAACCCCACCTGGGTGAGGATATTGTTGTCCATACCACGCAGCATTACGCCCAACATGGCGCACAGCACCGACATCGGTACGATCAAAATAATCGCCAACGGCAAAGACCAGCTTTCATATTGCGCGGCCAACACCAAGAACACCAGCACCACCGCCAGCAAAAAGACAAAGACGGCCGTATTGCCGGTCAATTTTTCCTGCAGCGCCAATTCCGTCCACTCAAAGCCGATATTGGCCGGCAGTTTTTGCGCGGCGATAGTTTCCATCATCTCCAACGCCGTACCGGTGCTGACGCCTGGGGCGGCGTTGCCCTGAATCGCCACCGCCGGATAAAGGTTATAGCGATTGACGACATCTGGTCCGGTGATGTTACGGACTTGCACAATCGTACCCAAGGGCACCAATTCGCCCATGGCGTTTTTGGTTTTCAGTTTGCCAATATCCTCGGGCTGGAGGCGGAAAGTCTGCTCGGCTTGTGCCGTTACCTGATAGGCGCGGCCAAAAATGTTGAAATCATTGACATAAGCCGATCCCAAATAAACCTGTAGCGTTTCAAACACGTTAGACAGCGGCACGTTCAACATCCGCGCCTTGGTGCGGTCGATTTCCAAAAATATTTGCGGCGTACCGGTATTAAAGGTTGTGAAAACGCCAGCCAAGCCCGGAGTTTGATAGGTCTGGCCGATCACTTCGTTGGCAACTTTTTCCAAATACTGCAGGCCGTTATTGCCCCGGTCTTGGACCATCATTTTAAAGCCACCCGCGGTGCCAATCCCCTCGACCGGGGGCGGCGGAATGACAAAAATAAAAGCCCCTTGAATCGACATTAACTTGCCCTGCATCTCGCCGATAATCCGTTCAGCGGTTAATCCGGCGGGTATACGTTTGTCAAAATCATCGAAACGGGCAAATATCGCTGCCGCGTTAGACGCATTGGTAAAGGTGGCACCATTGAAACCGGCAAAAGCGACGGCATTGACCACGCCCGGCACGGATTTCATGATCTCGGACGCTTGGCGGGTCACTTCGTCCGTGCGGGCCAGGGACGATCCCGGCGGCAAAATCACGACCGTGATCGAATACCCTTTGTCTAATGTGGGAATAAACCCAGTCGGGATTGTGCGCAACAACCCGCCCGTCATCGCCAACAACACCAAATAAATGGCAAAAAACAACCCGGCACGGCGGATGATGCCCGCCGTGCGGCGGCCGTACCAGCCGGAGAAAAGATCAAAGCGATGGTTAAACCCATCCGCGAAACGGCGGCCGGTCCGCGTCAGCCAGTTGGCACCCGAACCGTGTTGCGCGTGTTCGGCCCCGGTAGTATGCGCGCGCAACAGCACGGCCCCCAAAGCCGGCGAAAGGGTTAGGGAATTAAACGCCGAAATAATGGTAGCACCCGCGATCGTCAGGGCGAATTGCTGATAAAACTGCCCGGAAATGCCGGGAATAAAGGCGGTTGGAATAAACACCGCCGATAACACCAGCGCGATGGCAATCAAGGCCGTGCCGACTTCGTCCATGGTTTTATAGGCCGCCATGCGCGGGCTTAGCCCCTCGCGCAGATTGCGTTCGATATTCTCGACCACGACAATCGCGTCGTCCACCACAATCCCGATGGCCAGCACCAACCCGAACAGGGTCAGCGTGTTCAGGGAAAAGCCGAATGCTTCCATCACCATAAACGTACCGATCAACGAAACCGGAATGGCAAGAATTGGAATCAATGCCGCGCGCCAGGATTGCAGGAACACCAACACCACCAGCATCACCAAAATAATGGCCTCGAAAATAGTCTTATAAACAGCATTCACGGAATCGCGAATAAAGTCGGTCGGGTTGTAAACAATTTCATAAGCCAGGCCTTTGGGAAATTGCTTGGCCGATTCGTGCATAATCTGTTTGATATTATCGGCTGTCTGTAACGCGTTCGTGCCGGGCCGTTGAAAAATTGCGATCGCCACCGCGTTTTTATTATCCAAATAACTGTTGGTACCGTAATCGCGCGCGCCCAATTCCACCCGCGCCACATCGCCCACCCGGGTCAAGCGCCCATCTTCGCCCGCCTTGACGATAATATCGGCGAATTCTTGGGGTTTGGTAAAACGGCCCTGGGTATTGACGGTTAATTGATAGGCGTTATTGCCCATAACCGGCGGCTGGCCCAAAACCCCGCCCGATACTTGGACGTTCTGTTCTCTGAGCGCACCAACCACTTCGCCCGCCGTGAGCCCCAAAGTCGCCATGCGATCGGGGTCCAGCCAAACGCGCAAAGCGTATTCACGCGCGCCGAACAATATCACCTGGCCCACCCCTTGCAGCCGCGCCAAAGAATCCTTGAGCCGCAACAAAGCAAAATTCGATATGTACAATTGGTCGAACGTATCGTCGGGCGACAGCAAATGCACCACCATCATCAAATCATTCGACGATTTTGTGGTGACGACGCCCAAACGGCGCACTTCTTCGGGCAAGCGGGGCAAAGCCTGATTGACCCGGTTTTGGACGAACACCAAAGCGTCATCTAAATTGGTGCCGATTTTAAACGTTACCGTCAAACTTAGCTGCCCGTCCGAGGTCGAAAACGAATTCATGTACAACATGTTTTCGACGCCATTGATTTCCTGCTCCAACGGCGCGGCCACGGTGTCGGCAATTGT
>CANGQU010000125.1 GCA_947456345.1 Alphaproteobacteria bacterium
CCTTGCCCCCACCGGCGCTTCACGCCACCTCCCCCTAAGGGGGAGGAGTTTTCATATTTCCACCACCACTTTCCCAATATGCTGCCCGGATTCCAGATAGGCGTGGGCGGTGCGGATGTCGGTGAATGGAAAAACCTTGTCGATGACGGGTTTGACCTTGCCGCCCTCGATCCACCCCCACAGGGTTTTATGCGCGTGGGCCACAACACGCGCTTTGCGCTCCATCGGCAGGGGGCGCAATTTACTGCCCGTGATCATAATGCGCTTGCTCATCACCGTGTCGATATTCAATTCCACCTTGGCCCCGCGTAAATAAGCGATTTCAATCAGCCGCCCGTCCATCGCCAAACAATCGATATTTTTGGCAAAATAATCGCCGCCGACCATATCCATGATGATCTCGATCCCCTCGCCGTTCGTTTCGCGGCGGATGATCTCGGCGAAATCTTGTTTGGCGTAATTGATTGCCGTGTGCGCACCAAATTTTTTGCAGGCTTCAACCTTGCGTTCGTCCCCCGCCGTGGCAAAGACAATCGCATCCTGCGCCCGCGCCATTTGAATGGCGAAACTGCCCACGCCGCTGGTGCCGCCATGGATCAACACGCGTTCGCGCCGCCCCAACGCGCCGATGTCGAATAAATTATACCAGACGGTGAATGCCGCCTCGGGTATCGCCGCCGCCTGAATCGCCGTCAACCCGCGCGGTGCGGGCAAGGTCAGACCCGCCTTTACAATCGCGTAATCCGTATAGCCGCCGCCATTGCACAAGGCGCAGACGGATGTGCCGATGCCCATGGTAACGGCCGAGCCGCGCGCGACCACATCGCCCGCAACTTCGAGGCCCAAAACCGGATCAGAGTTAGGCGGCAACGCGTATTTGCCCAAGCGTTGCAACACATCGGGGCGCGAGAGGCCAAAGGCGCGCACGCGCAGCAAAATTTCATCCGCCGCCAGGGCAGGAATTTTTTGATTCTCGATACTTAAAACATCGGGTCCGCCGGGTTTTTTGGCAATCACGGCGCGGCGGGTGGTGGGGATGGTCATGGGCGGTGGACAGTTGACAGTTTGCAGTGGACGGTGAACCGGAATATTACACCGTCCACTGTCCACCGTCCACCGCTCACTGTTTTTTGAACAACGAATCGGCCGCGCTGCGCACGGATTGTTTGGATTGGATCATCGCCTCGGCGCGGGCGATTTCGGCTTGTAATTGCGCTACATACGCCCGCAATTCCGCTACACCCATTTTATCCAGAATGGGCGGCGTAGTCGGGCGGGGCAGTTCTTCTTCCATTGTATAAGCGTATAGCGGATAGCCCCAATAGTAAATGGTAAGTAGCGGTTTAGGATTTTATTGCTTACTGCTTACTCATTACCGCTTACTAATTCCTGCTTGCTGCTTACTTGTACTTGCAAGATGCGGCCAGAAACTTTAGTCTTGGCAAATGGAAAAAACACTTTTAGGCAAAAAAGCGGTTATCACGGGCTCCACCACCGGCATCGGCATGGCGGTCGCCCGTGCGCTCGCCCGCGAAGGTTGCGATGTGATGTTATCGGGCCTGGGCGATATGAGTAAAATCGAATTTTTCCGCGCGGCCCTAACAGCGGAATTCGGCATCCAAGCATTTTACAGCGAAGCGGATTTGCGCCACGCCAAAGAAGCCAGCGGCATCATCAACGACGCGCAATCGCGTTTGGGCGGCATCGATATTTTGGTCAACAACGCCAGTTTGCAGCAATCCGTGCGGCTGGATGAATTATCCCTGACGCAATGGCAGGAAATTTTATCCGTCAATGCCGGGGCCGCGTTCTACACCACGCGTCAATCCTTGCCATTGATGCGCAAAGGCGGCTTTGGCCGGATTGTGAACATCGCCTCGGTCCACGGTATGGTGGGCCGCCCGCGCCAGGCGGCGTTGGCCGCGGGCAACCACGCCCTGATCGGCTTGACCAAGGTGGTGGCGTTGGAAACAGCGGCAGAAAATATTACCTGTAACGTCATTTGCCCGGGCTTTGCCAATACCGATTCGGATGCGCGGGAAATTTCCAAACATGCCGAACGAGTCGGCATGGGTTGGGACGAGGCCAAGGATTATCTGCTCGGCAAACGGCAGCCGAACAAACGTTTGATTGAAACCGAAGAAGTGGCGGAAATGGTGATCAATCTTTGCGCCGCCAAGGCCACCGGCATCACCGGCGCGGTCATTCCCGTCGATGGCGGCTGGACCGCACAGTAGTTAGTGGGGAGTGGGGAGTGCCCACGGTCGTGGGCGATTCATAACTTCCGGCGGCGACTGCCGCCGCGGCGCAGCGTTGCGCCGAACACTTATATTAAGCCGCGCGTTGCGTTTGTTGCTGCAGCCAGGAACCGCTGCCGCTATGTTTTTGAACCAATTGATTCGCGGCGGGCATTTTATCGCGCATGTTGGTGATCAATTCGATGACTAAATTCCCCCGCTCCCAATTCGCGCCGGCGATGGTCGCCGCCAATTGCAAGCGAAACCGGTGTTCACACGTCACATGCTGTGGCTGATCCTTGGCCACCGCCGTGATCACCAATTCCTTGCCGTCTAATTGAATGCTGAGCTGATCATCATCGCAGTGCGGCATAATCACCGCCAAGCGGTAAATTTGTTCGCCCAAAGATTCAACCGCGTAAAACGGATAAATCAAAGCGTTGGCAACGCCGTAACCGGAATCGGTCAGCAATTGCCGCGAGCGCAGCCAACGGGATAGGAAATTGGTGGATTGCGACATCGACCTTTGACCTAACCCTGCCATGGTGGGGATTTTTTTGATTGAGCAAATTAAATTTAGTTGTTTGTAGTCGTTACGCAAGCCCATTTATTTCGCACTCGCAACATCATTGTCATAAACTGTGCGCAACTCGGGTGCAGCGCAAAAAAATAGCCCGCAAATGCGGGCTATTTCTTATCGCTTAATTCGTCAAAAATCTATTTCTTGTCGCCAGTGGCGGGCTTGGCGCCCAAGCTGCCCAATCCGGCAAAGCGCTTATTGAATTTGGCCATTTGGCCGCCTTCGGATAATTTTTGTTGGCCGCCGGTCCATGCGGGATGCGACAAACGATCCACGTCCAAACGCATCGTATCGCCCGGTTTGCCCCAGGTCGAACGCGCCGGATAGCTGGTGCCATCGGTCATTACGATGGTAATTTCATGGTAATCGGGGTGGATGTTCGGTTTCATAACTGCCTCGGCTTATTTTTTAATATCGAGGGCGGAAAATATCGGATTGCCCGACAAAACGCAAGCGCTATTTAATGCCCTAGGCACAAACCGGCATCAGTGCTAAAACCCTGAGAAACATAGGAAAAATCATGGATGAATGGGATGAGCGGCTGAATTCGGCGCTAGCGGACCTGGAAAACCAGTGCGAAGAACGGTTTGGCGACGAGGCTACGATCGACCTCGAAGATGGGGTGCTGCGGCTGGAAATGCCCGATGGCCGGGTTTTTTTGTTTAACCGCCATTCGCCATTAAAACAATTATGGCTGTCCTCGCCCCTGTCAGGCGCTTGGCATTTTACCTATGCGCCGTTTGTCGATAAAAAAATTGGCGACTGGCGCTCGACGCGCGGCGATAAAATATCCCTGTATGATTTGCTGAACCGGGAACTGAAGCCGGTATTGCCGTTTCAATGCCCGCCTCTTTGATGCCCTGCCTGGTTTAAGGATACGGGCGGATTTTCGATCAACACCGTCTCGTCACTGCCTGCTAGCAGCAAGGTGATTTTGCGTGGATACGCGGCGCGGCTGTAAGGGCTAATGGATTTATCCCCCTCGATTTGCGCCAAGATTTTATCAATACCGCCCCAGCTTTCGAGCAGGGGCTTGGCAAAACGCGCCGGTATTGTGGGCGCTGTGGGATCGATGGGATTAAACAACCCGTCCCAAATCATCGCCCCGCAGGCATCC
>CANGQU010000126.1 GCA_947456345.1 Alphaproteobacteria bacterium
CAAGCCGGGTTCCATTTTCGCCTCCACAGCCAGCCCCAAAACGCGCAAAGCGGCTTCGGCTTCGCCCAAGGATAATGGCGGGACGATATCGTCCGCGTCGCCATGGCGCAAAAAAACCGGCGGCTTGCTGCGCAACTCGCTGGCCAATAATTCGGGGGCCAATAACCTGCCGCTATATCCCACGATTCCGGCCAATGCTTGTGGTTGGCGCAAGCCATTATGCAGCGACAACATGCAGCCTTGGGAAAACCCGACAAGGGCGATGCGCTGCATGGGCACGTTATGCTGTTTGGCCAATTCTATGATCCAATGATCCAAAATCGCGCTGGCCCGGCGCAAACCGCCCAGGATTTTTTCAACCGGCCAATAAGTCAATTGCCCGGTGCGGTTGCTGGCGGCGATATCGAACAGGCTGAACCATTGCCGGCCCATCGGGTTGGCTTCGCAAGCTTCGGGGGCGTTCAGGGCGATAAAGGTCGTTTGTGGCAATTGCTGTTGCCAAATTTCGCCCAAATCGGCCAAATCCCGGCCATCGGCACCATAGCCGTGCAGAATCAGCACCAAGGAATCGGGGCGGGTGGCGGGTAAAGTGATCGCATCGGGAGCGGGAAAATCAGCCATGGCATGATTTGTAGCTGGATATGGCGGAAAATTGTACTAATTTAATTGGTAGAGGTAAAAATGGAACCGACATTCTGGCAAAGCGTATTACCGATTTTGGTAGTATTGGCGATTTTAGGCACGGGCGCTGTGATGGTGTATGGCGTGGTGCAAATGGTCGGCGCGGGTAAAAAAGCCGCCCTGGGCGATCCGGCGGCCGAAATGGCGCGCGCCAAACGCAGCAACCAATTGATGCAATACCGCATTGTGTTACAGGCTATCGCCATCGGGCTGTTTTTGTTGATGCTGTCGTTGCGGGGCTAGCCAAGTTTACCCTTTACGATCCGGTTTTTACGGGATAATTTCCGGATATGCCCATCCTTGTCCCCATCAAGCGCGTTATTGATTACAACGTCCGCATCCGCGTCAAGCCGGATGGCAGCGGCGTTGAAACGCAAAACGTCAAAATGTCGATCAACCCGTTCGATGAAATCGCGGTCGAAGAAGCCGTGCGCCTGCGCGAGAAAAACCACACCGATGCGGTGGTGGCGGTCACGATTGGCCCAGCCGTGGCCCAAGATGTTTTGCGCAACGCCCTGGCCCTTGGTGCAGATCGCGCGATTCATGTCGTACATGATGGCGAGACGCAGCCTTTGGGCGTGGCGAAAACCTTGGCGGCACTGGTGGCGCGGGAGCCCAGCTATAATTTAATCATTATGGGCAAACAGGCTATCGACGATGATTTCAATCAAACCGGGCAAATGCTGGCGCAATTGCTGCGTTGGCCGATGGCGACCTTTGCCTCGAAATTGGAGTGGCAGGATGATGGCATTCACGTCACCCGCGAGATCGATGGTGGCCTGCAAACCCTGGCGCTGAATTTACCGGCGGTGGTCACAACCGATTTGCGCCTGAACACGCCGCGCTTTGCCAGCCTGCCCAATATCATGAAAGCGAAATCCAAACCGCTGCAGACCATGACCCCCGCCGAATTGGGTGTGGACTTGACCCCGCGCTTGAAAACGCTGCGGGTCGAGGAGCCGGCCAAACGCAGTGCCGGGATCAAGGTTGATTCGGTAAAAACTCTGGTCGAAAAATTGCAACAAGCGGGGGTGTTGTGATGCGCACGCTGGTCATCGCCGAAACTGTTGCGGGTGCTGTGGCCAAAGCCAGCATGCACTGCATTGCAGCCGCGCAGAATTTGGCTACGCCCATTGATGTGCTGATCTTAACCGATGCGGCAGTGGACGCGACGGGGTTGCAGAATTTACAAGGTGTCGAGAAAATTTTCACGGGCGTGCAAGCGAATTTCGCCCACGCGATTGCCGAGGAATTGGTGCCCACCATCACAAGCCACGCCAAAAATTATACCCATGTCATTTTCCCCGCGACGAGCTTCGGCAAAAATCTGGCGGGGCGTTTGGGCGCGGTGTTGGATGTGCAGCCGATCACGGATGTGATTAAAATCATGTCTGGCGATACGTTTATGCGCCCGATTTACGCGGGTAACGCCATGGCCACCGTGCAATCCGCCGATGCGATCAAGGTGCTGAGCATCCGCCCGACCAATTTTCCGATGCCACAAAGCGGCGGCGCGGGTGCTGCGGTGATGGAAGTCATTGTTACCGCTGCGACCGAGCGCAAGCCAAAGTTTGTGCGCGCGGAATTATCATCCTCGGCCCGGCCGGATTTGGGCGCGGCGCGGATTGTGATATCGGGCGGGCGTGGTTTGGGCAGCGCCGAGAATTTCAAATTGATCGAACGCATCGCCGATCAATTGGGTGCAGCGATTGGTGCATCACGCGCGGCGGTGGATGCCGGGTTCGTACCCAATGATTACCAAGTGGGGCAAACGGGCAAGATCGTTGCGCCGGAATTATATATCGCGGTTGGGATTTCGGGTGCTATTCAACATGTGGCCGGGATGAAAGATTCCAAAATTATCGTCGCGATCAACAAAGACGCCGAGGCACCGATTTTCAACATCGCCGATTTTGGCCTGGTCGGGGATTTGTTCGCGCTTTTACCGGAGCTAAGTGCGGCGATTGCGGGCGTGAAGTCGGCTTGATTGTTACCCGAAAATCGCGGCCTGCGCCCAAGTAATATGGATTTAAAATTGGTATGCGGCCTTGCGCCCCAATTCGGCTATAGTATGTCGAGTTTTTCGTCGCTTGGCGCACAAGATCTTTCGCTGCGCTCGGGATGACGTTTTCATCTATTTTGATCTAAGGAGCAGCCATGACCACCATCCAAACTATCGGCGTTATCGGCGCGGGGCAAATGGGCTCTGGTATCGTCCATGTCTGCGCCCAGGCAGGGTATAATGTGTGCATGCTGGATATCAGCGAGGACCGGGTCAAAGCGGGACTCGCCAATATCGATAAGAACATGACCCGCCAGGTCAGCAAAGGCAAATTAAGCGAGGCCGATAAAGCCGCTGCCTTGGGCCGGATCAAGACCGGCACCGATTACGCGATTTTTAAAGCTTGTGATTTGGTTGTCGAAGCCGCAACCGAAGACGAGGTGATCAAGAAAAAAATCCTGACCACCCTGGTGCCGCATTTATCGACAACGGCGATTGTGGCGTCGAACACCAGCTCCATTTCCATTACGCGTTTGGCGGCGGCCACTGATCGTCCGGCCAAATTCATCGGCATGCATTTCATGAATCCCGTGCCGGTAATGCAATTGGTCGAGGTGATTCGCGGTATCGCCACCGATGACGCTACCCATGACACGGTTGTGGCCGTGGCAAAAAAATTGGGCAAGATCACGGCAGAATCCGAAGACTTTCCAGGCTTTATCGTCAACCGGATTTTGCTGCCGATGATTAACGAAGCCGTGTATGCCCTGCATGAAGGGGTGGGCGATGTCCATGCCATCGACACGGGCATGAAATTGGGCGCCAATCATCCGATGGGGCCACTGGAATTGGCGGATTTTATTGGTTTGGATACGTGTTTGGCAATCATGCAGGTATTGTATGATGGCTTGGCTGATTCGAAATACCGCCCCTGTCCCTTGTTGGTGAAATATGTCGAGGCCGGGTGGTTGGGCCGTAAAACCGGCAAAGGGTTTTACGATTACAGCGGCGAGATGCCCAAACCCACGCGGTAAATCGCGATGCCGGTCCAAAATATTGATGCCCTATATCGCCAGTACCGGGAATATGTTTATGGCCTGGCGGGCTTTGTCGGTATCTTTGCTGCTGCCGGTATTGCTTTTTTCCTCAGCTTTTATATGCCAATCGCCATACTAGAATGGGGCGGTATAATCACCCGATCGCCATCAGGGGCGATTCAAAACGTATCTGGCAATGAGGC
>CANGQU010000127.1 GCA_947456345.1 Alphaproteobacteria bacterium
CACAGCACCACCGGACCCCCCCTCGCCAGTGACGGTTGAAATAATTGGCACACCCAGTTTCAAACAGGCCTCGATACTTCGGGCAATGGCTTCGGCCTGGCCGCGTTCCTCGGCGTCGATGCCGGGATAGGCGCCTGGCGTATCGACCAGGGCGATCACAGGCAAGCGGAATTGATCGGCCATTTCCATCAGGCGGATCGCCTTGCGGTAGCCTTCGGGACGGGGCATGCCGAAATTATGCTTCAAGCGTGATTGCGTATCCGATCCGCGCTCTTGGCCGATGACCACGACCGCCTGCCCGTTAAAACGACCCAGCCCGCCGATGATGGCGCGGTCTTCGGCGAATTTACGATCCCCCGCCAACGGGGTGAAATCGGCAATCAATTTGCCGATAAAATCCTGGCAGCGCGGACGATCAGGGTGGCGGGCGATTTGCACTTTTTGCCAGGGCGTCAAGCTACCATATACTGCGCGCAGCGCGCGCTGAGTTTTACGTTCCAGCCGTGCCATTTCCTCGGCTTGGTTCAAGCCGTCGCTATGCGGCATGCGTTTAATTTCGTCGATGCGACCATAAATTTCGGCGAGTGGTTTTTCAAAATCCAAAAATGTTGCCATAGGCGTAATTTATCCCGGTTGCGTGATACTGTACAGAGGGTTTTACACGGCCGCTTTGGCCGGTTTTTTTGCCAGCGGGTGGAAATTCGCCACCGTGGATTGCAGGCGCTGTTCGCCTATGTGGGTATAAATTTGTGTCGTGGCGATATCCGCGTGGCCCAGCATTTGTTGCAGACTGCGCAAGTCCATACCGCCTTCGAGTAAATGCGTGGCAAAGGCGTGACGCACCACGTGCGGCGATAGCGCGGCCTTGGGCAAGCCCGCTTTGGACGCCAATTCCTTGAGCAATTGGGCAAAACGCTGCCGCGTCAAATACCCCTGCCCGGCGCGGGTTGGGAAAAGATAGGCGCTGGGTTGCGCGTTTTTTAAAAAACCATCGCGTACTGCCAGATATTCGGCAATCGCAACCGCAGCTGCCGGGGTTAAGGGCACAGCACGTTCCTTGTTGCCCTTGCCCCTGATCTTGATCCATTGCTGACCGCGCGTGACCGCCGCCAGGGGCAATGATACCAATTCCGAGACGCGCAGGCCTGCGGCGTATAAAATCTCGAATAAACAAGCGAGTCTTTTGCCCTCTGGGCTGCGATCCGCTAGCACGGCTGTCAATAGTTGCTGCATTTGCTCGGTAGTCAGATAATTGGGCAAGCGGCGCGGCAATTTTGGCCCGGTCAGCGCCGCCATCGGATCAACCTTGATTTTCCCTAGCCCCAACAGAAATTTATAAAACTGCCGCCACGCGCTAAGGTGCCGCGCCTGGGAAGCTGCCGCCACGGTCGCGGATTTGGCCAATGTTCTTAAAGCCAATTGTAAATCATCGGGCTGCGCATCGGCGAGGGCCCGCCGGCGTTTGCTTAAAAAATTGTGCAGGGTCAATAAATCACGGCGATAGGCATCGACCGTGTTCGCGCTGGCACCGCGCTCGACCTGCAGCATTTCCAAAAAATTTTCCAGCAACGGATCCAGCGGCGCTTTTATTGCTGCCGGTCTGCCGACCCGTTTGGCGGATATTTTAATACGGCCCGGCACAATTGCATTCCATTATATATCGTTGACCACCATGGTTTCGAGCGCCAGATTTTTAGCAACCGTGCCCAGACCAAAACGGCTTAGGGTTTCCAAAACTCGCACCATGCCATCGGCCGATACGCCGCCCAAAGCCGGGCCGCGCACTGCCAACAAACTTAACAGCGCCCCCTCGCCCAAGGTTTGACGACGTAAGGCGGACATTAACCCCGCTTGCAAAGCGGGGGAAAGGCTTTGCTTGGCGATCACGCCCAGGCTGTCGGCGCTGGGCGTAGCAGATATGGTCGCACGATCGAAAACGGCGTCATTGTCCCCAAGCGCCCGCGCCAGTAATTCAACCCAGGCCAATTGCTGTTCCAACTCGCGCGGGTTTTGCGCTAACACCGATTCGGCCCAGGTTTTGGCCGCGCTCTGTAATGGGCGCGGCGCTGTCGGCCACGACCGCGACAAGCGCAAATAAGGCCAGTTTTTACCTGCCTCGACACTCTCTTGGCCGGTTGTCTGTAACCAGTTTTGCGCCAAATTCCATTGCCCGCTCAGGATCAGCGCCCGCACCGCCACCGGCGATAAAAATGCCAGCTCTGGTTGTTGCGGGTTCAATGAGGATAACCATGGTAAACGCGATAGGGCGATCACCCGCCGCTCCGCTTCGGTTTTGGCCGAATGCCAATGATCGGACAGGGCCAAAGCGCGCGCGGCTGTATCCGCTGTCGCTTGCTCCTGTTGCCAGGCGATGGCGCGGCGGATGGATGCGGTTTGGGCCGCATCTTTTGGGGGCGCAGGCGGCAGCAAGGCATAAATTTCACCCAGTTTGCGCCCGGATATGGAGCCCTGTAGGGCCAGTTTTTCTGCGACCTCGATTTTTTGTGCGACGCTAAGGGCATCGGTATTTAAGGCCACGACCTGAACGATAGTGTCCTTGAGGATTTTAGTATCCGCCACTTTTGGCTGCAATTTTGTTTGCAGGATCAGCAGCCAATGCCACGCCTGCCAAGATTCGTTGGCGATCATAGCGGCTGCGGGCTTGCCGCCAAGGGCAGCGGTAAGTAAACGATCCCAGTCATTTTCGGCGCCTGGGTTTTTTTCGCGCCACAGCTCGTGCTGCAAACGGGCGCGGTCGTTATCGCCCGATTTTAAGGCGCAATAAATCTCGCCTTGGTGCCAGAACAAATCGTTGACGAATTCTTTGGCCAGCTTGGTCACCTCGGCGCAGGTGGGGTCCGCCTGCCCGCCGATTATTTGCGCCAACAAATAATTTTGCCGCACCCCTTGGGGTAAAATATTTTTCGGCAACGACTGCACCAATTCGCCAAACGCAGTCCATTGGCCCATTTGCCATAATTTATCCACGCGCTGCCATAACAACATGGCGTCGCCGGGAACAAATTTTCCCGCTCGCTCGGGAGGGCGGGCGGCAGATAATAACATGTTTACTTGCAATTCCCGCGCGGATGGAGATTGGACTTGGTTTGGCAGGCTGGCAATGAGGCGCAAGGCTTGGTCATAATTGGTGTTGCGCCACATTTCGATGGGCAGGCTGCGTTTAGGATCGGTGATACCCAGGGAATCCAGGGTGATATCCGACAAGGTCTGCGTGGTCACGGCGGATTGAACGACGGTGACAGATTGTGCAAGGGGCGCTTCGATTTGCAACAAAGGCTGATCCTGCAGGCTTTCCGCCGTAACCGCATTCTCTGCCGCATGGCCTGGGGCAGCCATAATTATCAAAGCAGCCAAAACAATCCGGAACGGCCCGCGTGGCCACACAATATCAATCATGCTACATCCCCAATTTTTCAGGCGGAACAGCGATTTCCATTGCTTGCTGTGGCGGGCCGGCATTGGCACCAAACCACAATGCCACGCTGGTTCCCGCCAACAGGACAACTATTAACACTATTAATACACGCAGGGTCATCGGCAATCCTTGGGTAAGATTTAAGGAGAAAGGGGGTCGATACCTCTAGGTTAGAGAATTTTTTCATCAATTTAAAGGACTTAATACCCATTGCGCGGGGGGGATAAATATGCGAGCATAGGGAATGGAACTTTTCTTTCCAGTTTTTCGGCCTCGTTGACTGGCTATGCCCGACGGCCGATCTCCCTATTACCAGCAATTGTTTTTTGATCTCCGGATAACTCCGGGACAGCATTTACATGGATTGTTAAATCGATGATGGATATCTCTGTTACCGCGGATGCAGCCCAAGAAATGGATGCCCTAGCGATCTGGATGAC
>CANGQU010000128.1 GCA_947456345.1 Alphaproteobacteria bacterium
ATTTGGCGGTTCTAGATAAATTTTACACTTTAAATCCGCAAAACAATAACGATTTAACCGTTACTGTTTTGAATTTGCGCGCCCAGCGGAACGAAATTTTACAACGCAGTGCGCAAAACATGCTCACCTATGCCAATAGCGTGCAATCGCTTATGGTCTCTGACCCAAGCGGCGGTATGGCGCATGTGGTGCGGATGTTTGAAGCGTATGAGTATGAACAACAAAAAGTTGAAACTATCACCCGTGCCTATGGTTTGATCGCCGCAACGGTTCGCATGCGGATGGCCATCAAACTGACCACCCAGCAATTGCTGAACCAACGTTTGGAATTCCTGGCTTTGGAAAAAATGCAGAATGTGCCTGCCACGCCAGCGCCACAAATAGCCCCCAAGGCTACAACGCAATTCCCCGATCCGTATGCGCCGTATAGTGGCGTACAAAAAACCATCAACGCCAATGCCCCTGGCAGCAGTCCTACCGAAATATTCAATCCGGATCCCGGTTCAATCCAATACATGGTGCGTGACGAGATGGTGCGTGGGTTGAATGCGCCTTATAACCAATCTCCGCCCGCCCCCCCTCCTGTGGAGCGCCGAAGCGAAATTCGTTCCGAGAACAAAAATCAAATCAGCATGATTTGGGACTTGCCGGTTGAAAAAATCATTCGCGCCCCCGTGGACGCAGCAATACGCGATGCGAGTCAAGACGGCTATTGCCCACCCGATCCCAATAATCCTGCTGTGACAGATTTCTCGGCCGAGGCGTTGGACCGCTTAAAGCGTGTCGGTAATGTGTCGCATTGCAAGGATTATAACGAGCGTGGTTATAGCGGCCGCCAGCCATACGAAGTTTTGTTCAACACGCCTGCCAGCCGGGCCGAGGCGATTGCCGAATTGCATAACACTGTCAATTTGGTACGCGGGTATATCGAGGCAATCCGCAATTTTGACGATATCGTTCAATGTTCGAACTGGGCCAATACCCAGGCGGAATATTTTTGGGGCATCGTTAAATCGCATTTGGGCAATTCACCTTTTCCACAAAATGCAATGGAGGCAGTGAAAGGGCCGTTGTTTAGCGCGATGGAGAAAAAAGTCATGGCGCTGAATGGGGGCTTTCCGATCGATTATAATTTGAAAACCACCGATCCGGTAGGTATGCAAAACTATGCGCGTAGCACGTTGACCCGTTTCCGCCACATGGCGAATGCCGCTTGCAGCGTGGCCGATGGGTTGATGACCAATCCAGCCGCATTTTACAATCGTGCCCAGGCCGGGCAGGGGCAAAATTGTGTGCCGCGCATTGCCCGCTATTTATTGCCGGATAATCGCCCCGAATACGATTTTTGTTTGGGCCAGTCCTGGCCATCGGGCCAACGCCAATCCTTGGCACCCGTGGATATTCCAAACGAACGGGCCTATGTTCAAGAAAATTTACCCGACCAGATTTTATACTTTCAGCAAGTTGTTCCCAGCACTTGGGGCTTGGGCGATCAGTGTCGCATCACCTATTCCTATGCCGGGGTGATGGCTGATCCGCCTTTGGGCAGTTTGGGTAAATGGTATCAGGCCGAAAAAATTGCTGATAAATGGTACGAGGATGCGTGTGGCGTATCCCGCGACAGCCAAGCGCGCTGCGGCAGCAATCCGGCGGTGCAAAGCGCGCAATATTACCGCGACGATTTAAACCGCGAGATTGTGAAAGCCAATGAAAAATTCTGGGCGATCGTCCAAGGTTTGAACGATGCCGATTCCCGTCTGGCGTTTGAACGTAATCCATCTACCGCTGGTTATGGCGAAACTGCTTATATACCGCCCAATATTCCGCAAAACGATTTACGCACGGCGCAGGGTATGGCCAATGCCAAGGCTGCAATCACCGCCCAAGTCGAATTGCTGCGCGCCGAATTGGACGAGCGTCGCCGCAACCTTGCCAAAGCCGAAAGCGACGCTGTGGCTTTGGGCGAAAAAAACGATGGCATCGAAGCCTACAAGGAATGGCTGCGCCGCAGCCGCGAGAATATTGCCACCTCCCGCGCCGGTCTGGACAATTTGCAAAAATTCACCGATCAGGTCAAAAATCCGGTCAATGATAAATGCAAATTGGGGTTCGGTGTGGATTTAAGCAACATCCCATCCGGCATGACCGTTGAAAACGGTATGATCACCCAAACCGCCCCTTACAACGCCGCCGATTACCCGGCGTGGAAAGACGAAAATACCCCGCCGAATCGTAACCCAACCGCGATTGTCCGGGGCAATTTTGAACCCATCACCCCTGATTGCCCGATCGAGGTGCCACAAAGCTTCTTGTGCTTGGATAAATCATTCACCCCCCGTGGCCGGGTATATTATTCCCCGAACATTGTCGATGGGGTGCCATAAGCAAGTCGTGAGGCGAGAGGCGTGAGGCGTGAGGTGTTTTTTATCGTTTCGAATAAGAATGCGCCATAATTGTCATCCTGAGGGAGCATAGCGACCGAAGGATCTGGATCGTCGAGATCCTTCGCTTACGCTCAGGATGACATTAAAGACAAGCCGCCATCAGGCACTCTATACTGGAACGATATACCCCCCTTGACCTCCGTGTCTGTTTAGGGTACAATTTTCGAGTAACTTTCAATAAACAATTTTGGGTAAGGGGATTGATATGGCAGTAAATAAAAATTTGCCCGTATTCGCGGCTTTGAGCTTCACCGTTGCCGCAGCATTTGGTCTGGTTGGGTGTGCGACTCAATCGGATCAATCTGGAAACCGACCCCCATCTGTTGTTACGGCCGATCAAGCGAGCCAACTTACTCACCTGGTGCGCGACCTGGGTCCCGGCATGGCAGTGGTTGAAACAAAAGTTCCCAATCAATTGCAGGCGGCGATTGAAAATGCGGTAGCAAATACAGGTGGTAACAATCGGGATATCGTTTTCTTAGGCTTTGATGCCAATGGACAGTTTATTGAATTTAGCGTGCGTGGATCAACTGGCGACTTTACCATCAACAACAATCCAGTTGTTACGGAACGAAAATTGATCAATTACATTTTGCAGCAAGACGGCGCAGAAGTCGTGAAGCTTGAAGAATTGCCCGAGAATTTATTTCAAACCACGCGCTTGGTGTTGTGGGGCCGGAATAAAAACTCTAATCCACAAATGGCATGGGTTATGGAATATCGTCCGTTTGATGGCAATATTCTATCCATCCGGCCTTCGAACGACGAAGAAAACCAAAAAGCTGGAATTCTGAGCAGCTATTATCGCATGCCGCGCGCTACAGATAATACATGGATTAATGGGGATTTCGATCCCGGCAAATGGGTATCGAATCAGAGACGCTTGCATCGGGCGAATGTGGATGCCGGAACCCCATATCCAACCCGATCGTCTTTTGATCCGGCTCGACGTCAATTGCAACAAGGTCAATTGCAACAAGGCGGCCGCTAAAAATAAAAACCCCAACCCTCGGTTGGGGTTTTTTATTGAATGCCGCGCACCCGTGGATTCAAAACTCAGCAGCACCACTTTCTCCTTTACGCTTGCCGCTTTCCGCTTTACGCTAAAACATGGCTCGCGTTACCGTCACCTATAAATTTCCGCCCAACACTCCAAACCCCGCCAATGCCGACAAGGTTGGGCGCTATCCGGCGCACGTCCACGTTCCGGCATTGGAATCGCGGCGGTATTTATGGACTTCCCGCGCTTATGCTATCGCCCTTTATATTTCGCTGTCTTTCAGCGTGGTGTTGGCCTCGATGTTATTTATGTTGGTGTCGATGAAATCAACTTCGCCCATGCTGGTGCATTTTCCATCGCACCGTGAATTGGCCACAAGCATGATCGAACCGCATTTGGTACGCCGTTCGGGCTTGGACGTGCTC
>CANGQU010000129.1 GCA_947456345.1 Alphaproteobacteria bacterium
CCACTGATCCGATCCACCCATTTGCAGCGTGCAGCCATAGCGGCGGTTCAGTTCCAGGAAATCATAAGCCTGCATAATCATGTAATTGAATTCGATGAAGGATAACGGCTGCTCGCGCTCTAACCGTAATTTGACCGAATCGAAACTAAGCATCCGGTTGACGGAAAAATGCCGCCCGACTTCGCGTAAAAACGCGATGTATTCCAGTTTTTCCAGCCACTCGGCGTTATTGACCATCACGGCGTCGGTTTTCCCCTCGCCAAAGGTCAAATAATTGCCGAACACGCGTTTAATGCTATTCATATTGGCGGCGATGGTGTCGTCCGACAATAATTGCCGCCCCTCGTCACGCCCCGATGGATCGCCGACTTTGGTCGTGCCGCCGCCCATAAGCGCGATGGGGCGATGGCCGGTTTTTTGCGCCCAACGCAGCATCATAATCGACAATAAATGCCCGACATGCAACGAATCAGCGGTGCAATCATACCCCACATAGGCGGTGATGGGGCCGCTTGTGGCGGCGGCATCCAGGGCGGCTAAATCGCTGCCTTGGTGGATAAAGCCGCGTGCGGATAAAACGTTGAGAAAATCAGAGCGAAATTTTTGGGTCATGCATAAAACTACCGCGCAGGCGGCGGTTTGTCTAGACTTGACGGCAAAGGCTTTGCTAGGCTTTGGCGGTATGACCAAGCCCCTCACCATCATCGGCACTATGTCCGGCACAGCCATGGACGGCATCGACGTGGCGTTATTGACCACCGATGGCGAGCGGTTGATTACACCCGGTTGCACGGCGTTTTATTCTTATACCCCGGAATTCCGCGCCCTGTTGCGTGGTATTCTGGGCGGGGCGGATGCGGCGGCGGTGGCCCCGGTGGAGCACGAATTGACCCGGCTGCATTTGGATGCGGTGCGTAATTTTATCCTGACCCATAATCTGCAGGCCGAGGCGGTGGATTACGTTGCCCTGCATGGCCATACCATTTTGCACGATCCAAAAAATCGCCGCACTTGGCAGATTGGCGATGGCGCGTTCTTGGCCAAGGAATTGGGGATCCCCGTAGTCTATGATTTCCGCACCGCCGATGTCGCAGCGGGTGGGCATGGCGCGCCGTTGGTGCCGATTTTTCACGCCGCCCTGGCAGCGGATTTGCCGGGGCCTGTGGTGCTGGTCAATATTGGCGGGGTGGCGAATGTCACCTTTGTTGGTGCGGATGGATCGTTATTGGCGTTCGATACGGGGCCGGGCAACGCGTTATTGGACGATTGGATGCTGCGCAAAACCGGGCGGCTCTTGGATCAGGATGGTGCGATGGCAAAATCCGGGACGGTGGATCAAGCGCGCATCGATGCCTGGTTGGCGGATGCATATTTTCAACAGCCCGCGCCCAAAAGCTTGGACCGCAACCGCTTTGTGCCCCTATTGTTAGAAATCGATGCGATGACGACGGCTGATGGCGCCGCGACCCTGGCGGCATTTACCGCCGCTGCCATCACGACGGCGGCAGCGCATTTACCCGAAGTTGCAAAATCCTGGCTGATTTGCGGCGGGGGCAGGCATAACCAAGCCGTGATGCGTAGTTTGCAAAAGCGCTTGCCGCAGGTGCGGGCGATTGATCAATTGGGATGGGATGGCGATTTTATCGAGGCCTGGGCCTTTGCCTATCTGGCGGCGCGGCGTGTGCGCAATTTACCGATCAGCTTTCCCACCACTACGGGCGTGCCGCAGCCGATGATGGGCGGTATAGTGATAAGTGTAGAGGCGAGAGTGTAGAGGCAAGAAAAGAAAATTCTACTCTCGCCTCTCGCCTATTCCCTCTCGCCTGTCTATGCGCGCTTCGCCTTGGGTTTCGCCGCCGCCTTGGGTTGCATCGATTCGAGCAAATATTTATCGACGGTTTGCGACACTTCTTCGAGATGAGCGCTGAAGTAATGATTGGCAGTTTTAATCGGATGGTGGGTGATGGTGATCCCCCGCTGTGCCGATAATTTTTTGACCAAGGATTCGACAGCACCTTCGGGGATGATTTCATCCTGACCGCCCGAAATAATTAATCCCGATGACGGGCAGGGGGCCAGAAAACCGAAATCGAATAGACCGGCGGGGGGTGCCACGGAAATAAACCCGGCGATTTCCGGCCGGCGCATCAATAACTGCATGCCAATCCAAGCGCCAAAGGAAAATCCGGCGATCCAGACCGATTCGGCCTGGGAATGGGTGGATTGCAACCAATCCAAGGCGGCGGCTGCATCCGCTAATTCCCCTTCACCCCGGTCGAAATTGCCCTGGGACCTGCCTACGCCGCGATAATTAAAGCGCAAAGTGGTAAAGCCCCGGCGCACAAAGGTTTGATATAGGCTGTAAACGACTTTGTTATTCATCGTGCCGCCATGCAGCGGGTGGGGGTGGAGCATGACCGCAATCGGCGCCGATTTGCTGGCGGCAGGCTGATAGCGGCCTTCGATACGTCCGGCGGGGCCGTTAAAAATCACTTCTGGCATGTGCTCTCCGCTTAAAATATTGATTAATATATATAATCTTGCAGCTTTGGCCCAAGTAAGGGCTGCGGTTCATTTGTTCGATCAATGTTGACTATTTTGCTCAACATTACTATATCTTTCTAATACAACCATGTGCGGTTACGTCATAGCGCCGGCAAAGTCGCGGGATAATGCCAAAACATGGTTGAAAAAGCAAGTATTTCATAAGCAGTGATTTGGAATCGTTCTTATTCCAAATCCAATGGGCGGGATAATTATATGCGTCTTTCAACCAAAGGCCGTTATGCGGTGACTGCGATGGTGGATATCTCCCGCCATGGCGGCGATCGCCCGATCAGCCTGGGGGCGATTGCTGCACGGCAGGAAATTTCGCTATCGTATCTGGAACAGCTTTTCGCCAAATTGGGTCGGCATGGTTTGGTGCGCAGTGTGCGCGGCCCGGGCGGCGGTTTTCATTTGGCTAAACCGGCGGCGGAAATCATGATCGCCGATATTGTGCGCGCGGCCGAGGAAGAAATCAAAACCACCAATTGCAGCGGCGATCCAAGCAATGGTTGCAAACAAGATCATAGCCGTTGTTTGACCCATGATCTGTGGGAAGAATTGGGCGGGGTGATACAAAATTATCTGGCTTCCGTATCCTTGGCGATGGTGGCGGACGGACAATTGCAATCGGCCCATGCCTGTGGCGCCAAGCGCGAATTCGATTTTATCACCCAGCCGGGTGTGGCGGCGGTGGCCCATGGCTAAGGTGTATTTGGATTATAATGCGACTGCCCCCTTGCGCCCGAATGTGTTGGCGGCAATGACCGAAGTTTTGGGACAATGTGGCAATCCGTCGTCGGTGCACGGTTTCGGCCAAGCCGCCCGCGCAAGGATCGAGGCGGTGCGGGAGAAAATCGCCCGTTTTGTGCATTGTGCGCCGAATCAAATTATTTTCACCAGCGGCGGTACCGAGGCGAATAACACTGCCGTTATCGGCTGTGGCCGCAGCCGGGTTTTAGTCAGTGCGATTGAACATGATTGCGTCAAAAAGGCCAAAGCAGACGCCGAAATCATTCCGGTCACCGCCGATGGTGTGGTGGATTTACATGTGTTGGAAAAAATGCTGGCGGCCAATCCGGCGCCCGCATTGGTGGCGGTAATGCTGGCCAATAACGAAACCGGCGTGATTCAGCCCGTGGCCGAGGTTGTGAAAATTGCCAAAAAATACGGCGCTTTGGTGCATTGCGATGCGGTGCAGGCATTGGGCAAAATGCCGGTGGATTTTACCGCATTGGGTGTTGATATGCTGGCGCTAGCGGCGCACAAAGTTGGCGGGCCTTTGGGCGTAGGTGCCTTGATTTTCAATGATGCCGTGCCA
>CANGQU010000130.1 GCA_947456345.1 Alphaproteobacteria bacterium
CTAAGGGGGCAGGGCGACCAACCCACCCCAAGCCCCGAGGTCATCAAAGCAAAATTTATTCAATTCCTGCCCGACGTTCCGGGACGCCCGGATTTGATCCAAGTGGAAATCAAGGGTCAATTGTCTGAATTGCCCACCCGTGATGTCGTCCTCAGGGTGTCCAATAGATCCAAATGACCCCCATCCCCCTTCGCCCGCACCATTTGCTGTGTATTCTGACCTATCGCGGCTATGGCTATGGCGATGAATTCGTCGCCAATTTCAATGCGCTGGTGGCACAGATCAATGCCGGGGCGGCGATGCTGGTGCGGCGCGGGCCGGATGCGATCTGCGCGCCTTTGTGCCAGGCAAAAATTCGCAACGATTTCCATTGTGACGAGCTATCCACCTATGCCCGCGACGATCAGGCGGCGCAAACCCTGTTGCCGTTATTGGGTGACGATATCATCTCGGGTCGGGTCAGTTTTACCCTCGACCATCCCAAAGCCGCGTTTTTGCGCCAGGAATTCAAATCCGGCCGCATCCGCCAAGCCTGCCAGGGTTGCCAGTGGTTCGCTTTTTGCAGCGAAATAGCCGATCAGGATTTTAGCGGTACTTTGTTGTTACCTACAACATAGACCTTTGGAAATTGTCACGGGCCGGGCACATTTGCGCCTGCAATGTGGTTTACGCTTGCCCGCGATATATGGATACAGCCATAGTTTGGGCAGTATTATTTCAACCGGTTTCCCAGCCCGCCCTCGACACCATGCCATCGCAAATGTTGCGCCACAATCTTGCCAAGACTGGCGGCAATTATGATTACCACGCCGTCATTCAGCAGCAAATTATCCAAAAGCTGGTGCGCAAGCTGCAGCATATCGCCTTGCCGTTCACGCCGCGTATCTTGGAAATCGGCGCGGCTACAGGCAATCTGAGCGTGCGGTTGCAAGAATTATGGCCGCACGCGCATTTTACCCTAACCGATGCCAGTCCCGAGGCGCTGCGGCTGGCGAAACAGCGCCTGAATCCCAAATGTCAAAGCGTTTTTAAAGTGGTTGAATTGGCCGATCTGCCACCCGAGGGGCATTTCGACTTGATTGTCAGCAGCATGGTGCTGCACTGGCTGCCGGATGCGGTGAACATGTTGCGCAAGATTATCGCCGCCCTGCCGCCTGGTGGAATATTTGCCTTTGCGTTATTGGGCCAGGGCAGTTTCGATAATTGGCGCCGCGCCTGTCATATGGCGCAGGTCGATTGCGGATTATGGGATTATCCCACAGCAGCGCAATTGCGGGAGTTGCCCGGGGTGATGGTAGTCCAAGAACGGATGCAAAGTTTTTTCGAATCGGCCGAAGATTTCTTGCTGCACCTCAAGGCCATCGATGCGCTGGCGGCGCGGCCGGGATACCGCCCGCGCAGCATCGGCGATTTGGCCCGAACGATCGAGGCGGCGAATACGATCCGCCCTTTTGTTATCAATTACGAAATTTTATTTGGTGCTTGCCACACCACTGCCGGTTTGGCCGACTTGCCGCCGCAACCCTTGTTGCTCTAGGCTGCGCGCGCCCCGGCGATATCATCCGCCCAATTCGCAAACGCTACGGTTGGGTGGATCAAGCGCAATCTCTCCGGGTTGACCGAGGGCAATTCGGGAATTTCCGCCAGCACCCGGACGCGGCCATAGGTTTCAATCGCTTCCTTGGCGCCGGGATTTAGCCGCCCATTGATCACCACGCCCAAAACCGGCAAATTCCGGCTTTGCAGCGCGTATAAATTCAACAGCGTATCATTGATCGTGCTTTGCTGACTGTGGCATACCAGCACAATTGGCAGGCCCAGTTTCAGCATCAGATCGATCATCAAAAACTTACCGCTCAGCGGCGTCAATAACCCGCCCGCGCCTTCGACGATCAAGGGGCGCGGGGTTACGGGCATGGCAAAGCGCAAAGGATCAATGGCAATCCCCATCCGTTTGGATGATTCGTGCGGTGCTATGGATTCGACCAGATTGTAAGTAGCGGGATGAAAATGATCGGACGGCAAACCCGACAGGCTTTGCAGCAGACGGTTGGCTGGACCGGGCAGGCCCGCTTGCACCGGCTGCCAATAATCCGCCGCCAGTTGATTTAATAGCCACGCGCACACCGTGCTTTGACCAACGCCGCTAGCCGTGCCGGTAACGAATAAGCCTGGTTTAAACATCCCGTTCCCCGCCGCATGGTGATTGTTTCGCTTTCAATCCTATGCTGGATAGCAACGAATGACAAGCTGCGGCGCATGCAATTGGCAATAAGGACGTTTGTGTTGTGGCAAGATTAAATGGTGGGTACGACAGGGATTGAACCTGTGACCCCTTCCATGTCAAGGAAGTGCTCTCCCGCTGAGCTACGCACCCACACCATAAGAAGAGTGTTTTAACCTAAAAATCCGCCCCGGTCGAGGGGATTTTAAGCTTAAAAATCATCCAGGTTGGGAATGCGGGTAAAGGCGATGCGGCCGTTAAAATCCTTGAAATCCGGCCGGATGCCGCCAAAACCAATCGTGCCGGAACCGTATTTGCCGTTAATCTTATCCAAAGCGCCGCATAACTCGGTGCGTAGCTGTCGTTCTTCTTGCTGTTGGGACGGCTGCGCATCGAATAGCGATAATTGCGCGGGGTGCAGCGGCGTAAAATCGCTCAGCGTGATCCCCACGCGCAAAGGCGGTATATGCGGTGCCGTTTGCCACAGCGTGGTAAATGCGGCCAATAGTTCTTGGGTGTCTTGGGTAGCGGAAATTTTCCCCGCCGCCTGCCAATAGCCGAACGGACGTTGGCATTTCAAATGCACATCCAAACGGCGGCAGGCGAAGGGGGTTTTGCGCAAACGCTGCACTGCTTTGCTCAATAAATAGCGGGCGAACCGCTCCGCCCCGGCGCGATGGCGGAACATGGGCTCCAACACATGCTGATGACCGATGCTGCGGGTTTGGGTCTCTGGCCGCTCCGGCTCGATGCCATGGATAGCGTCGTAAAAACGCTCGCCTTCGATGCCGCCCCACACGGTTTTTAATTCCGCGCGCGAGCGGGCGTATAAATCCGCCACGGTATGAATTCCCGCCATCGCCAAGCGGGCGTGCATGCCATCGCCGATGCCGCAAAAATCGCTCAAGTCCAAATGCAACAGCCGCGTGGGCAATTCCACAAGCGGCAGAATCGTCAAGCCATCGGGTTTTTGCATATCGCTGGCCAATTTCGCCAAAATCCGCGTGGGGGCGATGCCGATGGATGCGGTCAGATGCGGGCTGATTTCGGTGCGGATCGCGTCTTTGATGCGCTGGGCCAGGGCGGTGGCCTGCGCCACGCTTTGCTCATTGGCCAATAGGCCGCAGGCAACTTCGTCGATGGATAAAACCTGGGTAATCGGTAAACATTTTTCGATCACCGCCAGCAAACGGTGATGATATTCGACATATAAACGGTGTCGCGCCACGCGCAATTCGATGCGCGGACAAAGTTGCTTGCACAACGCCACGGAAGTGCCGGTTTTAATGCCGAATTTTTTCGCCGCGTAATTGGCGGCAATCGCACACGTGCTGTCGGTCAAGCTGGGCACAATCGCCAATGGCCGTCCCGCTAGTGTGGGATCCGCCGCCGTTTCGCACGAAGCAAAAAACGCATTGAAATCCAAAATCAGCCACCGCAACGTCATCGTCCACGCCACCAAAGGGTTATATTTGTTCCTATTTTGTTCTATAATAGGCGCGGCAAGATTCATGTCAAGGGCGGGGGTTTTTACACCAGCGATGTTACCGCTGCGTTTGCGCCAAGATGTTTTGAAAGACGCGGGCATCGCCGATAGCGATGCAGGCTGTCCCGTCCTTAAAGTTGATTTTA
>CANGQU010000131.1 GCA_947456345.1 Alphaproteobacteria bacterium
CGGCAGTCGGCAAGATTTTATTGAATCGGTTCGTCTTGGTCACGAGATCGAGCAGAGCTTTCCAAAGCAGTTTCGTAATGCCACTACAGATGAGTTGGCGGATTGGTTTGCACAAGCTTTACAGACGCTTGAGAACAAAAAGAACCATTCGCCCAAGATTGCGAACGGTGAAAACGTGGGGGCAGACGCCGTGGTGCCGCTTATCCAAGCTGCAATTCCCGAGTTGCCCATTACCGCATCGGCATTGGTGGTTTTGCTGCCCAAGGATGCGTTAGCGAATTCCGCTGATTTGGCAAGATCAAAAGGCGCCGTTGTATTCTACTACAAAGACGGATTGCCGGCGATTTGCGTGGATGGCACTGAGAATACAGTGGATAATGCGTTGCAGCAACTGCGTATTTCTTATCCAATTGCTAAATCTATCCAGCAGCGTCACCCAGAATCTTTTGAACTGATTAGGGATAGCTTTGAGCAGTTTGAAAAAGAACAGCAGGCGCGTCAAGCGGGGATGGTAAGACATAAAGCCGCAGATTTACAAGCGCAACACGCTTAATTCTTTGTCCTTGAACTTTTCTGCTGGGCGGCGTTAAATCCTGCTTATGCAAAAAAACGCGCAGCCCCGCACCGGCGGGCAGGTTCTGGTCGATTGTTTATTGGCGCATGGCGTCGACACGATTTTTTGTGTCGCGGGCGAAAGCTATATCGCCGTGCTGGATGCGCTGTACGATGTGCGTGACCGGATCAAGGTGGTAACCTGCCGCCATGAATCCGGCGCCACTTTTATGGCCGAGGTGTATGGCAAATTAACCGGCAAGCCCGGCATTGCCTATGTCACACGCGGCCCCGGTGCGTGCAATGCCACGATTGGCGTGCATACCGCATTCCAAGATTCCACGCCGCTGATTTTATTTATCGGCCAAGTGGCCAGCGATGTGGTCGGGCGCGAGGGTTTTCAGGAAATCGATTTTGTGTCGATGTTCACGCCCATGGCCAAATGGGCGGTGGAAATTGACCGCCCTGGCCGTATTCCCGAAATTTTGAACCGCGCTTTTTATCTGGCGCAAAACGGGCGGCGCGGGCCGGTGGTTATTGCCACACCCGAAGACGTCACCGCCCACACCACCGATGCGATTGCCGCACAACCCAGCGCCCCCACCCAGGTTGCGCCCGCAGCCGATGCGTTAGTGGCGATGCAAGATTTGTTGCGCGATGCCAAAAATCCGCTGGTGATATTGGGCGGTGGCGGGTGGACACAAGCCGCATGTAGCGATTTGCAGCAATTTTTGGAAAATAATCACCTGCCAACGGCGGTGGCGATTCGCCGTCAGGATTTATTGGATAATCGCAGCCCCGTGTATTGCGGCGATCTGGGCTTTGGCGCGGATGCGAAATTGGTCGCGCGGTTAAAATCGGCCGACGCGTTGCTAGTGATTGGTGATAGGGTTGGCGAGTTGACCAGCCGCGAATTCACCGCGTTTGATGTGCCGCAAATGGCAGCAAAATTGATCCATGTCCTGCCCGATCCCGGCATGCATGCCCATATTTACAGAAGCGATGTGGCGATAACCGCTACCATGCCCGAATTCGCGTTGGCTGTTAAAAATATAAAAATTGGCAGCAAATGGGCGGATCAGGCCAAGCAGGCGCGGGCGGATTATCTGGCGACGCTTCTGCCTACGCCACAAGACATGCCAGCTAATTTGGCCGATATCGTGTTGGGCCTATCGCGCGATTTGCCGGATGAGGCGATTGTGATTAACGATGCCGGTAATTTCGCTGGTTGGTTGCATCGTTTCTATCAATGGAAAAAATTTCCCACCCAATTGGGGCCGGGCAATGGCGCCATGGGCTATGCCGTGCCATCGGCGGTGGCGGCAGCTTTGACCTACCCGGATCGTCCGGTGGTGGCCTTCGTGGGCGATGGCGGGTTTATGATGACGGGGCAGGAAATCGCCACGGCGATGATGCAGGGGGTGGCACCCATCATCATCTTGGTCAATAACGCCATGTATGGCAGTATCCGTATGCACCAGGAAAAAAATTACCCCAGCCGCGTGGTTGCAACCGATTTGTATAACCCGGATTTTATCGCCTTGGTAAAATCTTATGGCGCGTTCGCAGAGCGAGTGGAGCGGACAGCAGATTTCACGACGGCATTTGCGGCCGCGCGGGCATCGGGTAAATTGGCGGTGCTGGAAATCCCTGTGCCCCAAGAATTTATCACCAGCCGCACCACCATCACCGCTATGCGTGGGGCTAAAAAATCATGATCATCTGGGCCTTGATCGATCCCCGGCCCGGCACGGGCAATCAGGCCCTGGCCGTGGCCGAAGCTTGGGGCAAGGATTTTATTAAAAAACCCTTGCAATACAATAAATTGGCAGATGCTCCGAATGCTTTGCTTTGGCTTTTTCAAGCGCTGTTCAAAGTTCGCTGTCTTAACCTGGATGATCAAGCTGCGCTGGACGGGCCGGGGCCAGATTGGATTATCGCCTCGGGGCGCAAGGCGGCGTTTACGGCCTTGTATTTGAAAAAATTCCGGTATCCGCAGGCCCGCATCGTGCAAATCATGGACCCCAAATGGCGGCAGCGGGAGTTTGATGTGCTGGCCGTGCCGTCGCATGATGACTGTACCTATCAGGGCTTCAATTTGCTGCGGACCGATGGCAACCCGCACCGCGTTACGCCCGCCAATTTAGCGGCCGCCAAAACCGAATTCGCGGAAATTCTGGCCCATTTGCCCAAACGCAGGATCGCGCTGCTGCTAGGTGGTCCGGTCAAGGACGGCGGTCTAGACGAGGATCTGGCAGTGGATTTATTGCGCGCCACCAGCAAGGCGGCGATGGCTTGGCAGGCCGGGGTGATGATTTCCACTTCGCGCCGTACGCCGGATGCGATAGTGGGCAAATTGCCCTATATCATGGCCGCGCCGAATGTAGTGCATCATTGGCGGCATGGCGGTAAAAACCCGTATTTGGGCTATTTGGCGTATGCCGATGTGATTATAGTATCGGCGGATTCCACCGCCATGATCTCCGAGGCGCTGGCCACCGGCAAGCCGTGTTTTATCTTTGCGCCGCACGGCATGGTTTCTGGCAAACAGCTGCGATTCATCGAATCCTTGTTCCGCAACAATCTGGCCGATCCGTTCGATGGGCAAATTCATTTTGAGCAACCCGCCAACACCTTGGCTAATCCGGCCAACGCGATTGTCGATGCGGTGCATAACCGTTTCGGGGCATAGCATATCCGCACCCGTTGTGATAGCATATCGATGGGTCAGGCGATGGCAATCTTTGGTATAGACGTTACGATAAAATCCTTGCGGGCCTTGGCGCGCGAGGCGGACGCCATTCAGGCGGCCAAGCCGGATCTTTATGACCAGAAAGTCGCCGAATTAAGGACGCGAGTTGAAAAATCCGGGCCGGCGGGCATGATTTTAATCGCCTCTAAATTGCAGCAGAAACTGGCCGAGCGGGGCGAGGTGCCTTCGCCATCTATGGTCCAATTATTGCGTTATATCAGCGCCTTGGATGCTGAATTTAAAGCGCCAGCTTTGTTGTCAGCGGCGCTTAATCCCGAGCAACGCAAAACCGTCAATGCCCAAAATTTTAGCGAATTATTGCCGCATTTGGCCTGGCAGGCGCTGGATAAATTGGGTATGGATTTTTTTACCAGCAATTCGCAATCGCGCCAGCTTGGGATGGATAATTGGGATTATGCTGCAAAATTCACTATGGCCAACTTGCCTTTTTTGCCACTATTATTTTTGGCAAAAAAACTGTCACAAGCACCCAGTAATTTTTATACGGTAGCTTGCCGGCGTTGTTTGCAACACG
>CANGQU010000132.1 GCA_947456345.1 Alphaproteobacteria bacterium
AGTAAAAACTTTCATATCTTTTAAAGATATTATACAGTCTCGTCAAAATTAGGGGGCGGGATGCAAATGGATCGATTACTGCGTGGGTTGGCGATTGTGGGGGCGACCGCAGGGTTGACCGGGCCGCAGAATCTGGCCCTATCACCCCCGACCAAACCTGTAGAGCCATCACTGTCCCCGATCAAGATAGCTGGTGGTTTTACGCCCTCGCCTGGGCCAGAAACTATCGCGAAACGTGATGCTACACCCGCTCCGCAGGATGATGGCTCATGGACGTTGCGCTATGAAACCAGCCTTAGCTATCCGCTTCGTCCAGGTCCTGCGCTACAGCCACTCGATATACGAGCAATGGTACGAGAGACATTGGCAGAGCTCAATCGCCCGCCAGCAGATTATTATGATACGGCGCTCGAAGATGCCATGATCGGCATTATGCGTGGGCGCGATATGTCAGCTTACCTGAAAAGAGAATCGAGCGAAGATCAAATCCGTCTAAAAAAATACGATCTGAACTTTAAACTGCGATGACAATTTTTTCTTGGCTAATTCCGGATGATTCTGTGGCCGCACGCATCGATTGGTCGCATGGCAGCGCTCGCCTGCGGGATGTGTCGATGGCGCTAAATCGGACCACCGGTGCGTATCATATGGAATGGGCAAAATTGCGGGCATTGGCCCCTGCGATCGCGGCGATTGCCGATCACTATGTGCAAAATACCGATAGTAATACTGCCAAGATTCTAGAGCTGCTTAGCGAACAATACATGGGCACGTCCTGGTCATATGATACGCGTCAGCCCATTGCCGAATCCGCGCTACAAGCCCTCGAAGACATCGCCGCAAACTATCGTAAAACGCCCAAGCCAGACAGCAATTTTTTACTGAACACCAAACAATGCACCGGCCTGATCGCTTTTTTGCATTACGCAAAAATCCTGGCCAGTGATTATCCCAGCACAGAAGATCCAGAAATGAAATTGTTCCAAGATCTGGCCAAACATGTGGAGTCGCCGCGTGTGTGGTGGCGGCCGCGCATAGTTGTGCCGCTGGTGGCCGCATTAGCAGTCGTGGCATTCAGCATGAATCGTTGTAGCAGTGTTGATACGCCATCTGCCGAAATCAAAACACAAACACAAATGTATCATTCTGGCCGTTAAACAAAAACCCCGGATTCGCATCCGGGGTTTTGTGTTTTTATGGCTAAGCCAAACTAACCGGCGGCGGCGCGTTTGCGCGGCTTTTTGACGGTTTCGTCTTCGTTGGCAATCGCTTCGGGTGCCGGCAAAGATGTATCGGCGCCGGTTGGCGAAATCGCCTTGTCGCGGTCTTTGGCCAATTTGCGCAAAGAATTGACATAAGCGCCGCTGCCCGCCGGAATCAAGCGGCCGACGATAACGTTTTCCTTGAGGCCTTCCAGCGTGTCGATCTTGCCTTGAATCGCGGCTTCGGTCAGAACGCGGGTGGTTTCTTGGAACGACGCAGCCGAGATGAACGAGCGCGTTTGCAAGCTGGCTTTGGTGATACCCATCAACACCGGCTTGGCCTTGGCAGCACGGCCGCCTTCTTTCATGGCGCGGACATTTTCGGCATGGAATTCTTCATGCTCGATAGTTTCGCCGACCAAGAAAGTGGTATCGCCCGGTTCGGTGATTTCCACTTTTTGCAACATGTTGCGCACGATCACTTCGATATGCTTGTCGTTGATTTTAACGCCCTGCAAACGATAGACCGATTGGACTTCTTGGACCAAGTATTCAGCCAAGGCTTCGACACCCAGCACCGCCAGAATATCGTGCGGCACAGGATTGCCATCCAACAACAAATCGCCCTTTTGTACGAAATCGCCTTCTTGGACCGCGACGTGACGGCCTTTGGGGATGACGTACTCGACCGCATCGCTGCCGTCATTAGGCTGGATCAAAATGCGGCGCTTGGTTTTGGCGTCTTTGCCGAAAATAACGCGGCCTTCGGTTTCGGTGATAATCGAATAATCCTTGGGCTTGCGCGCTTCGAACAATTCGGCGACGCGCGGCAAACCGCCCGTAATATCGCGGGTTTTGATGGTATCGCGCGGAATACGGGCGATGACATCGCCGCCCTGGACTTCAGCGCCGTTGTCAACCGACAACACCGCATCGACGGGTAGGAAATAACGCGCCTCGGCACCATTGGATAGGGTCAGCACCTTGCCCTTGGCATCACGCAGGACGACCATGGGACGCAAATCACTGCCTTTTGGCGTTTGGCGCCAATCGACCACCACTTTGGACGAAATGCCGGTGGATTCGTCGACCACTTCGCGGATTGACAAACCTTCTTGCAAATCGACGTAATGGGCGACACCCTTCATTTCGGTGATGATAGGCAAGGTGTATGGATCCCACTCGGCCAATTTTTGACCTTTTTTGACTTTGGCGCCGTCTTTGATCAGCAATTTGGAACCGTACGGCACTTTGTGACGGGCGCGTTCGCGGCCGGCATCATCGATCAGCACCAATTCCGAATTGCGCGCCATGACGATGGAGTTGCCGTCGCGGTTGTCGACGGTGTTCTTGTTGTTGATCTTGACCGTTGCGTCCACTGTCGCTTCGACGTTGGATTGCTCGGCGCCACGCTGCGCCGCACCACCGATGTGGAAGGTGCGCATGGTCAGCTGGGTACCAGGCTCGCCAATCGACTGGGCGGCGATAACGCCCACCGCTTCGCCGATATTGACGGTAGTGTTGCGGGCCAGATCGCGGCCATAGCATTTGCCGCACACACCGGCTTTGGTATCGCAAGTCAAGACCGAGCGGATGCGCACGGAATCAATCGCCGCTTTTTCAATCGCCTCGATATGCTCTTCTTGGATCATCTCGCCCGCGGGCACGATGGTTTCCTTGGTCTTGGCGTTCATAATCGCCTCGGCCGCAAAACGGCCCAGGATACGGTCGGCCAAAGGCTCGATCACATCGCCGCCTTCGACGACGGCGCGCAGGGTCAAGCCCCGCTCGGTGCCGCAATCATGTTCGGTGATAATCAAATCCTGCGACACGTCGACAAGACGACGGGTCAAGTAACCCGAGTTAGCGGTTTTAAGCGCCGTATCGGCCAAGCCCTTGCGCGCGCCGTGGGTGGAATTGAAATATTCCAACACCGTCAAACCTTCTTTGAAGTTCGAGATAATCGGCGTTTCGATAATCTCGCCCGACGGTTTGGCCATCAAACCGCGCATCCCGGCGAGCTGCTTGATCTGTGCTGCGGAACCGCGCGCGCCCGAATGGGCCATCATGTACACGGCGTTCGGCTCCTGCCCACGCGGAGTTGTGGAGATTTTTTTCATCATCTCCTCGGCCACACGGTCAGTGCAATCCGACCACAAATCGACCACCTTGTTATATTTCTCGCGCTGGGTGATCAAACCATCCAGGTATTGCTGTTCGTATTCTTTGACCTTGGACTGCGCGTCGCCGATCAATTTTTCTTTGGCTTCCGGGATGACCAAATCGTCCTTACCGAACGAAATGCCCGCTTTGCATGCGTGTTTAAAGCCAAGGCCCATCAAACGATCGGCGAAAATCACCGACGCTTTTTGGCCGCAATAGCGGTAAACGGTTTCGATCACGCCGCTGATATCTTTTTTGGTCAGCGGACGGTTGATCAAGCTATAGGGGACATCGGCATGCTTGGGCAATAACGAGCCCAGCAACATGCGGCCAGCGGTGGTTTCCACGCGCTGGACGATTTTATTGCCGTCCCGGTCGGCGGTTTCAAAGCGGGTAATGATTTTGGAGTGCAGATGGATGACGCCTTTGTCCAGCGCATG
>CANGQU010000133.1 GCA_947456345.1 Alphaproteobacteria bacterium
ATCCGCCCCTCGACCTTGCCCAGGGTTTTTTCCATCATTTTGCGGAAAGTGCGATTGGATTCGGTGATACGCCCGTTCAGGTCGATCAGCACGATCCCCACCGGTGCATCTTCAAAAAACCGCTTGAACAACAATTGCGAGCGGCGCAAAGCGGTCTCGAGCGATAAATTGTGATCAATCTGGCGTAAAATCAAACCGCCACCCTTGATGGGATTTTCTTCGGGCACATCGCTGCTGAGCGGCTGCAAAGCGACCCTAACCAAAGTGGCTTGGAATGTGCCACCCTTTTTATCACGCAAGGTGATGGATTGAATTTTGGGCGCGTTGCCATCGCCCGTATCTTCGGTGATTTCATTGCCGCCGAGCGAGACAGTAAATTCGTCAATTTTAAGCTGATTTTGTAAAATTTCGCCGGGCTGATATCCCAACCAATTGGCCAAGGTATGGTTAATACCTAAAATCGTGCCGTTCTGCCCCAGAGTGAATAAGCCCACCGGAATTTGATCCAACACATACAACAACGCCTTGGTCTCGGGTGCCATATCGTCATGCGTGCCGCTCCGCTGGGCGTTTTGCAGAATGCGCCATAACGACATGCCGCGAAAATTGCTAAGGCTGGCGGCAGCAACCAACATCCGTTGATTGTAATTCAGTCCAGAATGAACGCGGAACGCCGTTTCATTGCTCTTGCCGTCGGCAGCGCCGCTGCGCATCACCGACAATTGATAGCGACCTTCGCGGTCGTTTTGTAGCAGCATTTTATCCAACGCCGCCAATAACGGCTCGTTGCGCTTGGTGACAACGCGGCTGGCCGCCAGGTTGGCGGCAAAAGTACGCCCGTCACGATCCAGAATCAATAATGGGTCAAAGGATTGATCAAAGGCATCGCGGAAAATCTTGGATTCGGTCAGATTTTTTTGCAGGGTTTGAAATTGGCGTAGGCAAAACCACAACACCGCCCCCAGCATTACTGCCAACCCGCTAAGCACATAAATATGGGAAGTTAAAAAAATCTCGGGATCAAAAAAATGTGCGAGAATCAAATAAAACGTCCCAGCCAGGGCTAGGGCCATCAGCCACAAAATAGGGCTGAGCCATACTTGATTGCCGACTTTGGGGGCATCGGGTTGGTTTAATTTTGGCTCTTCGCCGAGGATTAGCACCTGAACGCTCCTGTGTTTATGCCGTCAACGATTATCGCCCCGCGCTGTGGCAAAGGCAATCTACAAGCGAAAAATGGGTGATTATTCGGCAGCGGTGTGGCGTGGCTTTAACGCTTGTTCCGCCGCAGACGAAGGACGAACGATATGACTTCGGCAACGGCTTTGTAGTAATCGGCGGGAATCTCTTGATCGATTTCGACATTCGCGAATAAGGTTCGCGCCAATGGCGGATTTTCCATGATCGGCACATTATTCTCTCGTGCCACCTGGCGGATGCGCAAAGCGACCGCATCGACGCCCTTGGCCACCAGTTTCGGCGCCTCCATTTTGCCGTCTTCATATAACAGGGCCACGGCATAATGGGTAGGGTTGGTAACAACCACGGTCGATTTCGGCACGGCCGCCATCATGCGCTTTCTGGCCTTGTCGGCGCGGATTTGCCGCTGCCGTTGTTTTATCACCGGATCGCCCTCGGATTGGCGGTATTCGTCTTTTAATTCCTGCTTGCTCATCCGCATCTCCTTCATAAAGGTGAAGCGTTGATACAGCCAGTCAATCATGGCGATTGCCGTCAGTACGGCAACAACAACCATCAATATTTTTCCGGTCAGGTTGTAAATGAGCTTTGCCAGCTCGGATACCTCGTAATGGATATAATCGCTGGCTTGATGAAAAACCGGATTGATCACACCGTAAATGACCGCGCCGACGACGGCGATTTTGATCAGGCCCTTGACCAACTCCATAACCGAGCGCATGGAAAACATCCGCCCGAAGCCTTTGATGATGGAAATACGCTCCAGCTTGAACTCCAGGCTGTCGGGCGCAAATAAAATGCCGAATTGCAGCACATGCGCCAAGAACGCCGCCACCATCAACAGCACGAATGGCAGCATCAGCACCATGATCACCTTGAGCAGCAGGACGGTAAGCATATCGCCCAAATTGGTGTCCGATAAAATAAACTGATGCGGCGTGGCGATAAATCCGATTAAATCGGCATACAGCTCGGCCCCGATCGCGGGCGATAGGGTATAAACAATAATCCCCGCCGCCAAGATCATGAACCAATGTGCAATTTCCTTGGACTGGGGAACCTGGCCCTTCTGTCGCGCTTCTTCGAGTTTTTTCGAAGACGGCTCTTCGGTCTTGTCACTATCGTCGTCTTCGCTCATGAAACGAAATTCCCTATGCTTTCGCTCAATTGCTGCAAAAATAGCATCATGATCGCCGAAAATGACAGCCCCAGCAGCACCAAACCCAAAATGATTTGCAGCGGCAGGGCGATAAAGAAAATTTGAATCGCTGGCATCAAGCGGGATAACAGGCCGAGACCGACAAAGAATACAACTCCCAATACCAAAAACGGCGCGGAAATTTGCACAGCGATGCGAAAGCTGGCGGATACGGTTTGCACCACACTATTGGTGATGGCATCGATGGGCAAAACCTCTTGGGGCGGGAAAAGAGCGTATGAATCCCGCAACGCATAAAAAAACAAATGATGCGTATTGGTCAAAAACAAAATCTTTAGCCCCGCCAGCGACAGAAAAACGCTGATCAATGACCCTTGGGTGGCCATTACCGGGTTGAACATCACGGCGGCGGAAATACCCATTTGCGTCGAGATGATCATCCCCCCGATTTCTAGCGCGCTGACGATCAAGCGGGCGACCGTGCCAATCAATATACCGATCAATATTTCATGCAGAATTTGCCCTACCATCACCATCGCGTTTTCCGGCAAAACCGGCATCGCCGGCCCAAGCCAGGGCACCAAAGCAAAAGTCACCAGCGCGGCAAAAGCGATGCGGATGCGGGCGCTGATAAACGCCTCCCCCACCCCGGGCATCAAGACAAACAAACTGCCCAAGCGGCAAAAGATCAGAATATAGGCATAAACCCATTGGGGTATTAAGTAATCCGCCAGCCCGATAGCTGCCCCCCAAGGTTAGTTGCCAGCCGCGATCCGGGCGAAAATTTCGGCCGTAAAGGTAATCAAGCTGGATAGCATAAATGGCAGAAAAATGATCATGCCCAAAAACATCGAGAGGATTTTCGGCACAAAAGACAAAGTTGTTTCTTGGATCTGCGTTAATGCCTGCACCAGGGAAATGGACAAGCCGACCATAAGCGCAATGATCATCATCGGTGCGCCGACCTTAATCATCACCCAAATCGCTTCCCGGCAGATGGCGATAAATTCTGCTTCATTCATGTGGCTAGATTATCGTGCAGACGCTGATGGGTACAGCAAATAACGTATGGAATAGAATAAATTTTATCCGGCTTAGATCGGCATCCGCATAATTTCCTGATACCCGCTGATCACCCGGTCGCGAACGGTAACGACCGCTTGCAACGACAATTCGGCCTTGCCGATAGCAGTGATGACGTCAGTCAAATCCGCCTTGCCTTGCAGCCCCTTTAACGATGATTGTTCGGCATGTTTAAGGTTATCAATATTTTCCTTGATGAACCCGCCCAGCATATCGGCAAAGCCGGAGCCGCTTTTTTGACGGGATTCCAATCCGGTAGCGCCAATTCCGGTTTTGCCGTAGGCGGCGGCGGCGGTGGCGAAATCTAGGCTCATGGTAAATTCCTATCGCAAAAGTGTTAGCGCAATAAATCCAAAGTC
>CANGQU010000134.1 GCA_947456345.1 Alphaproteobacteria bacterium
CCGAGCGCGTGAACACCGCCCTGCAGGAATCGCGCAGCGTCGCCGAGGCTTATTTGCGTGAGCACCAAGAAGTGATCCGCGCCGACATTCAAACTATGGCCGCGGACATAAATCGGGAATCAATCAATCTTAACAACGATCCGGCTTTTTTTAACCGTTTTCTTGAGACGCATGCAGCGCTGCGTTCATTGGCCGAAGCCATCGTCTTTGACCCATCGGGTAAGATTTATGCCCGCTCGGCCCTTACCTTTGCGTTGGAATTTGATCCGGTGTCTCCGGATCTTGTTAACCGCGCGGCGCAAGGGGACATCGCCATCTTCACCAACAGCAACGAGGACCGTGTGCGCGCCTTGATCCGGCTCGAAAATATACCGGGCGCTTATTTATACGTTGGCCGCTTGATTGACCCTGCGGTGTTGAACCACATGGAAAAAACGCAGGAGGCCGCAAAATCTTTTGAGCAATTATCTGGCCAGCGCGCGGATTTACAAGTGTTGTTCGGATTCGTGTATTTGGTGGTGGCGTTGCTGCTGCTTTTGGCTGCCATCGGGGTGGGTCTAAACATCGCTAACAAATTGGTTAGTCCCATCGGGGATTTGATCGAAGCGTCGGAGCGGGTAGCCGCAGGCGATTTATCGGTCAGAACCGAATCGGTGCCTGGCAGCGACGAAATATCTTCGTTGACCAGGGCGTTCAATCGTATGACCAACCAATTAGAAACGCAACGCCGTGATTTGATCGAAGCAAATCGCCAAATCGATGCGCGCCGCCGCTTTACCGAGGTGGTATTATCGGGTGTGTCCGCAGGCGTAATTGGGCTTGATGCGCAAGGAGTAATTCAGTACCCCAACAAACGTGCAAGCGAGTTGCTTGGTACCGAACTTGAACAGCATATCGGCCAACCTTTGGCCGAGGTTTTTCCGCTCTTCAAGGAAATTTATGGCTCCAATTGGCTGCAAGAGCCACGGGAAAAAGCGCAGGAACGGCAAGTCCAATTAACATTGGACGATGGTATCACCCGCACATTATTGCTGCGCTTATCCATGGATCAGGCCGAGGGTGATATTCGCGGCTATGTCCTGACCTTTGACGATATTACCGAGCTTGTTCAAGCGCAGCGCAGCTCGGCCTGGGCGGACGTCGCGCGGCGCTTGGCCCATGAAATCCGTAACCCCCTGACACCCATTCAATTGTCGGCGGAGCGTTTGAATCGCAAATACCTCAAGCAAATCGTCGAAGATCCGGAAACCTTCACGCAATGCACCAACACGATCGTTCGCCATGTCGAGGATCTGGGCCGTATGCTCGATGAATTCTCTTCGTTTGCCCGTTTGCCGCAGCCGGTGATGCAAAATGAGAATCTGGCCAATGTTTGCCGTGAGTCCGTGATGTTACAATCGCACGCCCATCCGCAAATCCAATATCCGGTAGTTATCCCCCCTGGGGTTGATTTCAATTTTTCTTGTGATGCGCGCCTGTTGCGTCAGGCTTTGACGAATTTGATGAAGAACTCTTTTGAAGCGATAGAAGCAAAAGCAGCGTCTAGTGGCGACAAGCTGGATGTGCCGGGCAAAATTGAAATCGCTTTAAGCAAAGACGAGCAGGCCATTCGTTTAACCGTCAGCGACAACGGCAAAGGATTTCCCAGCGAAGGCAGGGAACGATTGACCGAGCCTTATATCACGACGCGCAGCAAGGGCACGGGACTCGGTTTGGCAATTGTGAAAAAGATCATGGAGGATCATAAGGGACAATTAATTCTTGGGGATAGTTTAGATGGTGGCGCTAAAGTGACTCTTGTGTTTTTTGCACAACAGGGTGTAGAGTCGATACCAGAAAGTCACGCTAATGCAGCGTAAATGCCACAGGCAATGAACACGGGGAAAAAAATGACTACCAGTGTTAACGAAAATTCTGGACTGCAACACGAAATCTTGATCGTGGATGACGAAATCGACATTCGCGAAAGCATCAAAGGCGTACTGGAAGACGAAAAATATTTAACTCGTGCCGTCGGCACTGACGCTGACGCTATTGCCGCTATCCGTGAAAAACGCCCCAGCTTGGTAATTTTGGATATTTGGCTGCAGGGCAGCAAATTGGATGGTATCCAATTATTGGAACAAATCCGCCGTGAACACCCCAGCCTGCCAGCGATTATGATCTCTGGCCACGGCTCGATCGAGGCGGCCGTGCGCGCCACTAAAATCGGCGCTTATGATTTTATTGAAAACCCCTTCAAGGCCGAGCGTTTGTTAGTGCTCGTGCGCCGCGCCATCGAAGCTGCCCAATTGGCCCGGGAAAATGAAGAATTGCGCCAATACAATTCCAAGGAATCTGAATTAACCGGCAAATCCGCACCGATCCTGACCGTTCGCCAAACTGTGGAACGCGTTGCGCCTACCAACAGCCGCGTACTGATCACCGGCCCGGCGGGTTGCGGCAAAGAAGTTGTCGCCCGGATGATCCATGTTAAATCCCGCCGCAACAACGGCCCATTTGTGGCCATCAATTGCGCGACCATGCGCCCTGACCGACTGGAAGTGGAATTATTCGGCTCCGAAGTGCGCAAAGACCCTGAAACCGGGCAAGTCTCGCGCAAAGTCGGGGTATTAGAGCAAGCGCATAACGGTACTTTATTCCTGGACGAAGTGGCGGACATGCCGCTTGAAACCCAGGGCAAAATCGTCCGCGTGCTTCAAGACCAAACCTTTCAAAGGGTAGGGGGCAATACCCCGGTCAAGGTCGATGTGCGCGTAATCGCTTCTTCGAACCGTAATCTGCAAGATTTGATGGGCCAAGGCCGTTTCCGTCAGGATCTATATTATCGCTTGAATGTTGTACCCATTCAGGTTCCGTCCTTGGGCCAGCGCCGGGAAGATATTCCTGAATTGGCCAAGGTATTTATCGGCCGTGCCGCGGAAACAGCGGGTATTCCTGCACGGCGTTTGTCGGATGACGCGCTCGCCGCGTTGCAGGCTTACGAATGGCCCGGCAACGTACGCCAATTGCGCAATGTGATTGAATGGATATTGATAATGGCGGGCGGCTCGGTTAGCGAACCGATTGGTGCCGATCTACTGCCGCCGGACATCTCGCAAGCCACACCGGATATCATGCGCCATGACCGCTCGGCCGAGATTATGACCTTGCCTTTGCGCGATGCCCGCGAAGTATTCGAACGTGAGTATTTGTTGGCACAAGTGACCCGTTTTGGCGGGAATATTTCTCGTACGGCCGCGTTTATCGGTATGGAGCGTTCGGCGCTGCATCGCAAGCTTAAGTCATTGGGGGTTAGCACTTCGGGAGCAGCCAATGATGAGGGCATGATTAGCGAGACAACCGCCCAGGCGGTTTAACCATTAAGAAATTTTGTTTTAATCATGCGACAAATTGACGGTTTACAACCGGGCGTTTTTACCCTAAAGAGGGCGTGATTGAAATTAAATTTACCCTCCTGAGTAGCAATAATGGCCCAAGAAAAGACCCAAAACGTCCAGGATGTTTTTCTAAACAACATCCGCAAACAAAAAGTGCCCGTGACCATTTTCTTGGTCAATGGCGTCAAATTACAGGGGATTGTAACCTGGTTTGACAATTTTTGTATCTTGTTGCGCCGCGATGCCATGTCCCAGTTGGTTTACAAACACGCCATCTCGACCATCATGCCGGGCGCGCCAGTGTCGTTGTATGATCCCAAAGAAAACGACGAAGTTGATGCCGCTCAAGCCGCTTCCAAGGCTTAGTGTATTGAATCAGTCTAATGGATGACGGCCGTCTTTACGATACACCCAA
>CANGQU010000135.1 GCA_947456345.1 Alphaproteobacteria bacterium
GAGGGGACAAACATCTAACTCTCCCCCCACCAAAACCACTTCGTGGTTTTGACTCCCCCACAAGGGGGGAGTATGCATAAAAATTACACCGCCTCGGCGCCGGAGACGATTTCAATCATCTCCTTGGTGATATAAGCCTGGCGGGCGCGGTTGTAATTCAAGTTCAATTTATCGATCGCTTTACCGGCGTTGCGGGTGGCGTTATCCATCGCCACCATGCGCGCCCCATGCTCGGATGCGTTGTTTTCCAACAACGCGCGATAGATCTGGATCCGCAAATTGCGCGGCAATAATTCGGTTAAAATCATCTCGGGCTCGGGCTCGAACTCGTATACGCCGCCCTGGCCCGCTGGTTGGTTTTGATTCGCCGCCGGAATAGCCGCCGGAATGACCTGCTGAGCGGTCACAATCTGACTCATCGCGGATTGGAATTTGTTGTAGAAAATCGTTGCCACATCAAACTCGCCAGCATCGAACATGGTTTGCAAGCGATCGGCGATTTTTTCGGCATCAGCAAACGACAATTGCGGTTTGCCGATATCCTCCAGCGAACCCACAATCAAATTGGCGAATTCGCGTTTCAAATAATCGCGGCCTTTGCGCCCGGCGCAGAAAATGCGCACGGTTTTGCCCAAGCCCTGCAAACGCAACACTTCGGCTTTGGCTCTACGGGAAATGCTGGAATTGAAAGCGCCGCATAAACCGCGGTCGCTGGTCATGACTACCAATAAATGCACCTGCTCCGACCCCGTGCCGCGGAGTAACTTCGGCGCCTCGCCTCCCCCCGAACTGGCCAAAGCTAAATTGGCCAACATCCCCTCCATCCCCGCCGCATAGGGGCGGGCGGCGGTGGCGCGTTCGGTGGCGCGGCGCAATTTGGCCGCCGCCACCATTTTCATGGCGCTGGTGATCTTGCGCGTCGATTTGACGCTTTTGATCCGGGTGCGCAGGTCTTTTAATGAAGGCATGGGATTAATCCGCTGTGACCGTCCGGTTTACGCAAAACTCTTGCCGAAATTTTCCAGCAAGGTTTGCAATTTGGTTTCGGTTGCAGCCGACAACGCCTGCTCGCTCCGGATCGTGGCCAGCAAATCGCTACCTGAACCGCGCAGGGTGCGGAGCAATTCGGCCTCGTACCGGCTGACATCGGCGGTTTTGACATTGTCCAAATAGCCGCGCACACCCGCAAAGATCACGCATACTTGCTCTTCGACGGCAAGTGGGCTGTATTGCGGCTGTTTCAGCAATTCGGTCAAGCGCGCGCCACGATTCAGCAATTTTTGCGTCGCCGCATCCAAATCCGATGCAAATTGCGCAAATGCCGCCATTTCGCGGTACTGCGCCAATTCCAATTTGATTTTACCGGCGACCTGTTTCATCGCCTTGATCTGCGCGGCCGAGCCGACGCGCGATACCGACAAGCCGACGTTGATGGCGGGGCGGATACCACGATAGAATAATTCGGTTTCCAAGAAAATCTGCCCGTCCGTAATCGAAATCACGTTGGTCGGAATATAGGCCGACACGTCGCCCGCCTGGGTTTCGATAATCGGCAATGCCGTCAGCGATCCCGAACCGTTGTCTTTGTTCAGCTTGGCCGCGCGTTCCAGCAAACGGCTGTGAACGTAGAACACGTCGCCCGGATAGGCTTCGCGGCCCGGCGGGCGGCGCAGCAAGAGCGACATTTGGCGATACGCCACCGCTTGTTTGGACAAATCATCATAGATGATCAAGGCATGCATGCCATTGTCGCGGAAAAATTCACCCATCGAACAGCCGGTATAGGGTGCCAAAAATTGCATTGGCGCGGGATCGGATGCGGTGGCGGCGACGACGATGGAATATTGCATCGCGCCCGATTCTTCGAGAGTTTTGACAATCTGCGCCACGGTCGAGCGTTTTTGCCCAATCGCCACGTAAATGCAGTATAATTTTTTGGACTCGTCGCTGCCGGCATTGACCGCTTTTTGATTCAAAATCGCGTCGATTGCCACCGCCGTTTTGCCGGTTTGGCGGTCGCCGATAATCAATTCGCGCTGGCCGCGCCCGATTGGCACCAACGTGTCGATAGCCTTAAGGCCCGTTTGCACCGGTTCATTGACCGATTGGCGCGGGATGATGCCGGGCGCCTTCATTTCCACGCGGCGGCGGGTGACATCCTTCAGCGGCCCTTTGCCATCAATCGGATTGCCCAAACCGTCGACAACGCGGCCCAGCAAACCCTTGCCCACCGGCACGTCGACGATTTGCTCGGTACGTTTAACAATATCGCCTTCGCGAATGCCGCGATCATCGCCGAACAACACCACACCCACGTTATCCGCTTCGAGGTTCAAAGCCATACCCTTGGCGCCGTTGCTGAATTCGACCAACTCGCCAGCCTGCACCTTGTCCAGGCCGTAGACGCGGGCGATCCCGTCACCCACGGATACGACCGTGCCGATTTCCGACACTTGCGCTTGGGTGGAGAAATTCGCGATCTGCGTTTTCAAAATATTCGAGATTTCAGCTGCCCGGATTTCCATTTCTTTCGCTCCTTAGAATAAAAATTTACTCAAGCCCGCCCCTAAGCGGCGTTGCTCAAAACCAATTTCAAGCCGTTCAATTTGCTGCGCAAGCTGGCATCCCATAATTGCGAGCCAATGCGCACGCTTAGGCCGCCCAGCAAGGACGGATCGATTTGCGTGCGCAAAATAATTTTTTTGCCGCCCAGATTGCTGGCCAATTGGCGGATGATGTTTTGCTCTTGCTCGGCGCTTAGGGCATGCGCGGTACGCAATTCCGCCACCACCTCGCCCCGCATGGCCGAAAGTGCGGCCGCAAAACCATCGGCGATTTCCGGCAATAAAGCGAGGCGCTTGGCATCAGCCAAGGTGCCGATGAATTGCAGCAACAACTTACTGGCCTTGGCATCCTCTAACACCGCTAACATCGCGGCCTTTTGCTGCGCGCGCAAAAATAATGGGGAGAATATGAGGCGGCGCAAATCCGCCGATTGCTCTATTGCGACCTTTAATTGCGCCAACTCGCCCGCAATCGCCTGTTCCTGCCCCGCCGCCAGGGGCAATAGCGCCCGGACAAAGCGGTCTGTCAAAGCGGAATTTTTGGAATAATTGCCTGCCACACATCGTCCTATGGTTAATTTGCGCGATGTATAGCAGCGGAACACCCCCGGCGCAAGGATTTTTTTCAGGGTTTTCAGCGGGTTATAGGTTTTACGAAACTTGCGGTATGACCGGTAGTGCGGGGTTGAAAATTTCGCAGCGATGCGAGGCAAAAAAAATCGCTGGCCGCCAATTACTCGCCCCCGGTTTTTTTGCAGCAACCATCAATCAAAAGATTGTGTTTCTTTAAAAGATGTTATACTGTCTGCCCCTACAGGAGAATTAAAATGACTTTAACGGCTTTTTATACGCAAAAAACTGGTTTTACTTGGAATTGCTTGCTGCCGACGACGATTTGCTCGGGCACTCATCTCGACGATAACTTGGGCAATGGTGAGACCGCGAAGGATTTCAACGCCCCAGTCTATGCCTGGCTGGATGGCAAAACCAAACCAGCCTTGGCGGTGAATCTGGTTGCCACGGCCGCCTGGTCGATCCCGGGCACGCTTCTTGAACGCGGCTTGCTATTCGCGGAACACAGCATTTACCGGCTCGGCGGAGCGACGGAAAGTTTTAAAGAATTTAGGGGCGCCAACCCATTCTTAGCGGGTATGAAAGCTTTGTATCAACGTCTCCGCGCTTAAATCACCCAAAACTATACGGATCGATATCCACCTGCAAA
>CANGQU010000136.1 GCA_947456345.1 Alphaproteobacteria bacterium
GGCCGCGCAAAAGATTTTTTCGCCCCATCCGCTTTACCGGCATAGGGTTTGCCGAATTTCCGCGAACCGCCATCATTATCGCGACGCGGCGCATCGCCCGATTTTGCGGCAAAGGGTTTTTTACCCTCGGCACGCGCAAAGGGACGGGGAGCGGATCGTGTCTCGTCGCGGTTGCGGTCATGGCGCGTTGGATCGTTGCGTGCGCCAGCCGTGCGCGGTTTTTTGGCAAAAGCGCGTTTCGGTGCGCCGTCGTCCCGCGATTCGGCACTGCGCGCAAAATCCGGGCGGCGCGTTTCGCGTTTATCGAATGGATTGGCCGCATCGGGATTGCGATCGGGGCGGTCGAATTTTTTGCGGGCACCATCACGCGGCCGATCATCACGCGGGCGATCATCGCGCGCACGGTCTTGGTGACGGCGGGGTTTAAAGCCCGCTTTGCCACCGCCAGCACCACGGTCGCCGCGATCATTGGCGACTTTGTGGCCCAGCAATTTTTGAATGGCGCGCCATTTGTCACGGTCGGCACCAGTTAGGAAGCTTAGTGCCTCCCCCTCGGCTCCGGCGCGGGCAGTGCGGCCGATACGGTGAATATAATCTTCGGGATTTTGCGGCAGGTCGTAATTGATCACATGCGCCACATGCGGCACGTCCAAGCCGCGCGCAGCGACATCGGTTGCTACCAGAATGCGGCACTTGCTGTCGCGGAAATTTTCAATCGCGCGTTCGCGTTGGCGTTGGCGTAAATCGCCGTGAATCGCATCGGCCGCATGATTATCGCGGCTGAGGCGGCGCGCCAATTTATCAGCACCCCATTTGGTTTTAACAAAAATAATGATCGAGCCCTCGCGCGTGGTAATTTCGCGCGTCAACTGATCGTATTTATCGGCGTCGCTGACATTGATTTGCGACTGCTTGATACGATCAACCGGCTGGGTGGTCGAGCCAACGGCAATCCGTTCCGGTTGGCGCAAATACTGCTGTGCCAAGCGCACAATGTGTTCGGGCAAAGTGGCCGAAAATAATAATGTTTGGCGGGTTTTCGGCAGGTTTTTGGTAATGCGTTCGATCTGCACGCCAAAACCCATATCCAGCATGCGGTCGGTCTCATCCAACACCAAAAATTGCACGCGGTCCAATTGCAAAGATTTGCGTTCCAAATGGTCGTTGATCCGCCCCGGCGTGCCGACGATCAGACGCGGGCGATTGGCTAATTGGCGCAATTGCTTGGGCATCGCATCGCCGCCGATTAGGACGGCGGTTTTAATCTCTGGCCCCGGCAATAACGGCAACAGGGATGCCAGCACCTGGCTGGCCAATTCGCGGGTCGGGGTGATAATCAACGCCACCGCATCAGGTTTGGCCATTAATTGGGCAATCACCGGAATGCCGAAGGCGGCGGTTTTGCCCGTGCCCGTTTGGGCCGAGCCAAGGATATCCCGCCCAGCCAGGGCGAGTGGAATGGCGGCGGCCTGAATCGGCGTGGGGGTCGTGTATTGCAAGCGCGACAACGCTTGCAGCAATTTTGGCGGCAAGCCAAAATCGGCAAAATTTTCTGTCATTTTATGATCCTGATAAGATGGGTAGCTGCGGGCATGGCCGTTGTGGCGCGGCCCGCAGCTCCCGATCCGTGTGGCGGGTTCGGATATCCAAACCCGCAGCGCCTTAGGCGGCGTCAGCCAACTTCAAATTGGCGGCAGCGGTTTTTCCGCGCTCGGTGGCCAATTCATAGCTCAATTTTTGTCCTTCGCGCAATTCGCGCAAGCCCGCGCGTTCAACCGCGCTGATGTGCACGAACACATCGGCTCCGCCGTTATCCGGCTGAATGAATCCAAAACCCTTGGTTGCGTTAAACCATTTTACAGTACCAGTAGCCATAGTAAGTTTCCTTTAGCAGTAGTTATAGGCCATGGATCACCGATCCCGGCCTTGAGCATAGCGCGGCTGCCCCCAACCATTGGGGGCGGTCCAAACTCTTAACTGACGTGAAAGAAAGCGGCGGTGGGGGAATCGAAATTCGACCAAGCCGCATTGAGTAGCCCGCGAACGGGATCTGCCGGGCTGCGGCACAATGCACAAGCAACAGTTTTCTAAACTCAAGGCGCACATTATAATATTATTTTAGCGATTGCAAGTAAAATCGATAGGGGGTGCCGGGATGGTCTTAGGCCGCCCTATCCATGCCGCACGAAACGAGGCGGGTTTCGATCGCCTGGGCCAGAATTTGCACTGGCAGGCTGGCATAGGCCGGGTTGCCGTAGGAGTTTTTACGTTCCAATCCGTCGAAACGTTTTTTCAATGCTTCCAATTGCGCCAGCGAAGCGGCAGAATAACGAATCTTATGAATCAGTTTGTTCTTTTTTTCTTCTAGTTTGGGGCTGTAGACGCCGCAATTATCGACTTCCTTTTGCCACAGGCGATTCAATTTATAAATTACCTTTTCTAGCGACCAAATTTTTGGCGGTTTGGGCAGTTTTTGTTTGGTTTTACGGCTTAAAGTAGCAGCGGTCATCTTGTATCTCCTTGCGCCCCGTCATAGGCCGCAATTGTGACGCCGCGCGGAAACTTTGATGAAGTTTTGATGACAGTGGATAAAATCCCTAAGCGGCGCGGGTACGCTGCAGCGCTTCGTTTAAAACACGGATGGCAAAGGGAGCGACATGTTGAAAGGGTTTGGTTCTTTGAATATCTGTTAAAGCATCTTGTAAATGTGCGGGAGGAATTTGGCATCGGATTATATCTTGGACAACCAGTTCCTGGCCGCGCTCGGTACATACCGCCTCTCTGCTCGCTGAGGTTTTACTGTCCAATGTTTGAAAAAATAAACATACTGTATTGATGTCCAATGGCTTTCCCGGCTGGAAATCCGCATTCAGCATAAAACACATGATTCTGACCTGTGGGTTTTTGTTTTGATAGCCCAAGCCTAGGCCCGGTATGTGACCACCAGCGGTCAAATCCATGAATTTTTGGTGACAGGGCGGTTTTGCATCCTTTTTGGCTAATGGTCAAAAAAAATCGTCCATTGGCGCAATGCCGCGCTTGACTCTGCCCCTATTACCCCTTTATATTGCCGCGCTTGATCGGGCTGCATCCACTTGGGATCGGTGCCGTGCAGTTTTGATAAAAACAAATAATTGATAAGGCAGGTTCGTTATGTATGCAGTTTTGCAAACCGGTGGCAAACAATATCGCGTCAAAGAAGGCGATATTCTGAGCATCGAAAAAATCGTCAAAAACGCGGGCGAGGTTATTACCTTTGACACCGTATTGGCCATCGAAGACGGCGCTACCGTAAAAATCGGTAAGCCCGTGTTAGCGGGCGCTACCGTATCGGCGCAGGTGCTGGAACAATTCAAAGACGACAAAGTCATCATCTTCAAGAAAAAGCGCCGCCACAATTACCGCCGCAAGCGCGGCCATCGCCAGGAATTGACCCGCGTCAAAATCTTTGACATCTCCGCAAGCGGCGGTGCCAAAAAAGCCGCGCCGGAGTACAAAGCCCGCGTCAAGCGCCCGGTCGAAGGTGTGAAAACCGGCGCCAAGGCCATCAAAAAAGCAGCATCAGCGGCGAAAAAACCGGCGGCCAAAAAAACCGCCACCAAAAAGAAATCGGCCGAGTAAATTTTAGAAATTAACGGAGAATAAAATGGCACAGAAGAAAGCAGGCGGTAGCACCGCCAACGGCCGGGACTCAGCTGGCAGACGCTTGGGCGTCAAAGTGACCGGTGGTCAAGAAGTGAACGCTGGCGGCATCATTATCCGCCAACGCGGCACGAAA
>CANGQU010000137.1 GCA_947456345.1 Alphaproteobacteria bacterium
CGCTTCGGCAACCGCGTGCAAAGCCAGCGTGGTCTTACCGGAACTTTCCGGCCCATAAATTTCGATTACCCGGCCGCGGGCAAACCCGCCAATGCCCAACGCCAAATCCAGCCCCAAGGAACCGGTGGAGATTGTTTCCACCTCGATCTTGTCCTGGGTACCTAGTTTCATGATCGAACCCTTGCCGAAGGAACGCTCGATCTGACTCAGTGCAGCATCGAGGGCGCGTTTTTTCTCGGGATTCTCGGTACTGGTTTTTTTCGAATCTTTGTCGGTGCCGACAGCGCGTAGCGAAGGATTAGCCATAAAATTCTCCGGGGACAGAGGTTGCAGGTGAGGCTAATGTACACGTTTTGTTCTTTTGTGCAAGGAAAAAATTTTTCCATCGCTGTTTTTTCTAAACGCTTGGCGCCAATGCAAATTTTGCGCTTGTCAGCCATGCCTTGCATCAGCTAGTAATCTCTTATAAGGAAATTCACTGGAGGATTAAATGGCAGAAGGTGTTAGCAGCAGAGGCTCGGCCGGCGGTGGTAATTCGCAGGCGGGGGCTAGCCCACAAGCATTGAAAGCAAGCCGAAGTGCTAAACATGGTACATGGCTATTCGATGCCATTACTCAACGAAATCTAGAACTGCTAAAAAGTCAATTAAACCGTATGCCGGAAGATGATAGGAATGGCTGGCTATCTGGCACCTGCCTATTTTCTACTGGAGCTATTGAGCACAAAACGCTTGAACAAGTCTGTAAAGAGGAAGGATTCGCCGCTGGCGCTGACTATGTCACAGCTCAAGCCTTATTATGCCTCACCAAGCCTGCCGCCGCAAAAAAACCTCCGGCCCGAACAAGCGGCAGAACCAGAAAATCACCTTTCGGGTTAGATAGTTTATCGCATGATTTGGAGAGAATGCGGGAACCAAGGTAACAACTACCCCAACCGCTTGCCCCAACGCATATGCAGCCAGAGCCATTGGCCGGGGCGGGCGGTGATCCAATTTCCATACATGGCATTTGCCATTTTCGCCAATTCCCGCGCCGCTTGCTGGCTGTCATCCGATAGCCCCAAGGCACTGGGTTGTAACGCAGGCTCAATATGCAGCGTTAGGCACGCAGCTTCACGGCTAACATAAATGGGCAGAATCAGCGCATCATATTTCAATACCAGCCGCGCCCAACCCGTGCCGGTCAACGCGTCCTGGCCCAACAACGGCAGCAATTCGCCATCGCCCATCTTTTGATCCATTAACACAATCGCCCTGCCCCGATTCGAGAGGCTGGCTATCAAAGCCTTGGATGCGGCCTTGCCCTTGGCCGCAAAAACCAACCCAGTCTTGGCGCGAATAGATTGGATCACCCGGTCAACCGCGCGGTTATTGGCCGGACGGTAAACAACCGTAACCGGATTGCGGCATTTGGCAAAATAAGGCGCGATCAGTTCCCAATTGCCGATATGCGCCGCAAGATACAAAATCGGCTTGCCGGAATTTATCGCCGCCGCCTCGTGCTCCGCGCCCACGACGGTCACATCCGCCGCATAATCCAAACGGTCAAGGGCATTATATTCGGCAAAATTCCGCCCCAGATTATCCCACATCTCGGCAACTGTAGTGGCGACCCGCGCCTCGTCCCAGGCAGGAAAGATAAAACGCAGATTGCGCCGTGCGCGCCGCGATATGGCCAGACGCGGGCCGATGCTGCGCGCAATCGCACCGCCAATCGCCGAAGAGGTGGCAAATGGCAGCAACCGGAACAATGCCAGTAGCGGGACGATCAGCGCCGCCAAGAGGTGATCGGCAATGGATTTAAGAATTCGCATACGCGCAAGGTATCGCTCAACTGCCGCGACGGCAAGGAATTTCATTCCCACGGCATGGGCGGGGGCGAATCATAGCGGCGAACGGCGAAATCAGGGTTAAAACCAGTCTGGGCGGTTGTGTATAACGCAGCCGTGCGTATTTCGGCACCGCACGCGGTTAAAATGTTTTTCGCTTCCAACAGCGAACGGCCGGATTCCAAACAATCCTCTACCAGCAATAATTTTTGCTTTGCCTCAATCGGCTCTGGCAATGAATAGGCCACCAATTGTGAGCGCGCTGCATCGGTGTAAGTCAAGCCAATACTGGCGATGCGCTTTACCCCCAACAAATCGGATAAAAAGCGCGTCGGAATCCAACCACCACGGGCAACTGCAACAATCATATCAGGTACAAATTGCGCCGCACGGATGCTTGCGGCAAGAGTTTTTAAATCGTTGTGAAACTCCCGCCACTCCATGACTAACCCCCTCCCTAACCCTCCCCACAAGGGGGAGGGAAAACAAAGTCAATCAGCAATTAAAACCAATTACCAGTTACCATTTGCCAATAACTGACAATCGTCCACCGTCCACTGATCACCGACAACCGTTACTGCCCCATCAACTCCTTGACCTTGCCAGCGAGCTGTTTCAGCGAAAATGGCTTGGGCAGGAAATGCACCGCTTGATCGCTGCCGATTTTTTCGCGCATCGTTTCCTCGGCATAGCCGGAAATACAGATTACTTTTAAATCCGGCATGATTTTTTTGACTTCGCGGATCAACTGCGCACCATCCATGCCGGGCATCATCACATCCGTAATCATCAAATCCAATTTTGGTTTATCGTCCATAATCATTTTATAGGCGATATCACCGCTGGCGGCTTCCAGCACCTTGTAACCCTTGTTACGCAACGCCCGGGTGCTAAACGAACGCACTGCATCCTCGTCTTCAACCAGCAATATGGTGCCAGCGCCGGTCAAGTCACCGGCGTTATTATCCTCGGTTTCACTCTCGGCTTTATTCGCCGGCTCCTCGCCGCCCAGATGGCGCGGTAAAAACACGCTAAACGTCGTGCCCTGCCCGACGATGGAATCGACCACGATAAATCCACCCGTCTGCTTGACGATACCATACACCGTCGATAGGCCCAGACCCGTACCGCTGCCAGGCCCTTTAGTGGTAAAAAACGGTTCGAAAATACGGGTCAGGTTTTCTTTGGGGATGCCGATGCCGGTATCTTTGACCGCGATTTGCACGTAATCGCCCGCCGGAATAACTTCCGAGCCAAAATTGGCCGGCACATCAAAAGTAGTGTTCGAAGTTTTAATTGTCAGCTCGCCACCCTTGTGCATCGCATCGCGGGCGTTGACCACCATGTTAATCATGACCTGTTCGAACTGTACCTGATCGGCCTTAAGCGGCCATAAATCGCGGCCATGCACCATTTGCATCTTGATATTTTCGCCGATCAAGCGGCGCAGCAAATTCGCCAGCTCGGATAAATTGTCGGTGATATTCAACACGCGCGGCTTAAGCTGCTGCTGGCGGGAGAAAGCCAGCAATTGCCGCACCAAATTGGCGGCACGGGTAGAGTTTTGTTTAATCTGCTGAATATCGCCGAAAGATTGATCCCCCGGACGGTGACGCAACAACAGCAAATCGCAATAGCCGATAATAGCGGTCAAAATATTGTTGAAATCGTGGGCGATCCCGCCCGCCAGCTGGCCGACGGCTTGCATTTTCTGTGATTGCACGAATTGCACTTCGAGGTTTTTTTGCTCGGTCACGTCAACGAAGTGGATCAAAAATCCAATCACCGCACCAAAATCGTCCTCCAGACGCCCGACATATAGCGAAGCAACTTTTTCCTGTGCAGTCAAAACCTTGGTCTCAAAAGCAGCGATTGGATCAGTATTGGTCAGAGATTGCGAAAAAACATTGGCCAGTTTTTCCCGATCGTCGCGCTTGATGGCA
>CANGQU010000138.1 GCA_947456345.1 Alphaproteobacteria bacterium
CAAGCGCAGGCAAATGCTGAATTTCGAGCGATAGCCAGAAGTGATATCCGCTAATTCTGGCTTGACGTCATTGACCACCATCGAGACGTTGTCGCAGGTGAAAATGGTGGGCACGACGATACCAACGGTTTTACCGGTACCCGGCGGCGCCACGCACAACGCCGATAATGTTTCTTTGAACATCAGGAATTTGCTGGAACGCATGCCGAGCACCATGATCCAGCCGTCGAACAGGCCCATTTCCTTAATGTCCTCGTCCCGGGCTTTGCGCGCGCCCCCTTTGTGCATCGGATTAAAGGGATAGGGGTTAGAGCCGATACCAATAAACAAAATCGCCAAAAATAAAATAAAGGGCGTGATAAAGCCGATTGGCGGAAAAGAATTTTGCGCGCTAACCGCTTTGACCCAATTGATGTACTCCTGCACCCAAAACAGCCCGCGCCCATCAGCGGTGGGGGTTAGCAATTTGCCGAAATAATCGTTTACAACCCAATTCACCATCCGCTTGTTAAAGCCATAATTTACCATCATTTCAATCGGATAGCCCAAGGGCAGGGTAATCAGCAGGGTCAAAAACGCCCACAACACGCTGCGTTGGACCCAGCGAATCGCTTTGTCCTTTTCGCCCATAAAAATAATTGATTTTTCTGACACTTTCCAAAAACCCCGGTTTTATTGCTTTATCGGAATATACGCCTTTAAGCGGTCGAATACAAAAATAAACCGAAAGTGTTAAAAAATAAACGTTTTTTTATGATAATACCGTATCTTAGCGGTATGAGAACCAGTTTTTGCCAACGCGGTTTTGCCATCGGCACGATTTTGCTGGCCGTGGTATTGATCGCTGTGATCGTCTCGGCCGTCGCGGTCAGTTCGCGCGGCAACAAGATGGAAGCCAAAGGAGAGAAAGCAGGCTTACATGTCTCGACCGTAATGGGACAAATGCTGGGCCTGGAACAATTGATCGAACGGATGACAATAAAAGGCATTGACATAAGAAATATAGTGACCCGTGTCCCCCCAAGCAATTGCGCTATTCCAGGCTATGCAGGGCCCATGCTGGGCAGGTACGCGGCGTTATGCCCGGCCGGTATGGGCACGCGCTGCGATCCTGCAGCAGATTTTAATTGTGTGGGTGGTAATTTGCCCCAGCCCCCGTCCGATATCATGGCAGAAGAGTTTGAAGGTCGGGGATTCTATACCACTTGGAATCTAACACCGTCTGCCACGGTGCCATTTAGCCGCAGTTTCATTAGCCTTGCTGGCATAAACCGATCCGCTTGTTTGGAGTTCAATCGCAAAGTGAACGATCCAACCGCGAGCACAATTCGCCATAGCAGCCTGATTGTTTCCTCAGTCTTATGGGGTAGGGGCCTGGTCTTGCCGCCAAATAGCAATAATTTTTCGATACTACAATTAGAAGAGTATCAGAAACTTTATCCCAAAGCTGGGTGCATAGCGATCCAAGAAGATGACGGCAGTAACGACAATACGTTTATGTTTTACTATTTCCTGAATTAGTCTAATTCAGCGCTTGGGGAAAAATGCTGCAGCGATTGCAAACACAGCTTTCTAGAAAACACCGCCAAGGTTTTGCCATCGGCACGATTTTGCTGGCGGTGGTTTTGATCGCCGCGATCGTGTCGGCAATTGCTATCGCTTCGAGAGGCAGCAGTCAAGATGCAGAGCTCGAACGCGCCCGACTGACTGCAAGTATACTCTTAAGTCAAGCCACCGATTTATCTCTGGCGGCTAGTAGGATGGTATCGTCAGGCGTAGCCCGCACAGAGCTCATGCTGCAGACTCCTTTGATAAATAGCTATGCGCCCGGTTTTCCATCCCTGATTTCACGTTGTACGAATGAACCCGCCTGTATTTTTTTGCAAAGCGGGCCCAAAGATGTACCGCCCAGTATTTTTCTTTTGCCAGCTACAGATTTTTATCGAGATTGGTTTATATGGGAGATTCGTACAATTTTTGGTTTTCCGAGCCTTAGTAACCGCATCTCATTTATTGGCATAATGGGCGTAACAGAACCGATTTGCCGACAGTTTTTGTCTTTAACCCAAGGACAACCGCCATCGGCGAATATTCCCGTCAACGCAGATGTAGATTTTTTTGCGGTTTTGAGACGAGTTACGACCATAGCATCTCCAGCTGAGTTTGATTTTTCGCGTGGAGGATGTATCAAATCCTCTCGCATGGATATCAACGTCTATTTGATCTATATTCCTTTTACGGGGTAACATGTTCCACGATCAATTCACTACCGCCAAAGACTATTTGGATCATTTGCTGACGCTTGCCATCAAGCAGAAAGCATCCGATGTACATATCGAGCACCGCGCCAGTGGCGGCTTGATCCGTATCCGCACCCAAGGGGACATGCGCATATTGGCCGAACTGCCGCAAGACCACATGTCGCTATTGATCCGACGCATCAAATTCATCAGCGGCCTAGACCCCGAGCGCAGTGGAAACCTTAGCGAAGGCCGATTTGAATTCGATCACGGCGGGCAGAAAATCATTATGCGCCTCAGCATCCTGCCCACGAACTTCGCCGACGATTTGGTGATTCGCATCCTTGGTTCTGCCCCCGAAGTATTCGGCCTGAGCCAGATGAATTTCGACCCGCTGATTCAAAACGGCCTGCGCGAAGCGGTGCAGAAATCCATGGGCCTGATGCTGGTCACGGGGCCGACGGGATCGGGTAAAACGTCCACCTTGTATGCGGCGATCCAAGAAATCAACGATGGCAGTTATAAAATCGTTACCGTCGAAGACCCGATCGAATACAAAGTCGAGGGGCTGACGCAAATCAAGGTCGATCCGCGTTACGATATCACCTATGCATCCGTGTTGCGCGGCGCGCTCCGCCACGATCCCGATGTGATATTAATCGGCGAATGCCGCGAATTAGCGGCCGCCGAAATCGCCATCGAGGCCAGCATGACCGGCCACATGGTGCTAACCACCTTGCACACTAACAATGCCGTATCCAGCATTTTGCGCCTGATCAATCTGGGTATTCAACCCATCGATGTGGCCAATGCGATGACTGTCGCTTATGCGCAGCGGCTGATCAGAAAATTGTGCCCGGTATGCAAGCAAGAGCATGCGCCCGATGAGACCATGCAGGCCCGTTATCCGATTCTGCGCGGCAAGAAAATTTATAGCGCCAAGGGATGCGAATCCTGCCAAAACAGCGGTTACAGCGGTCGAATTCCAGTGGGCGAGTTATTGCTAATCGACGATGACATCCGGGATGTTATAATCCAATCCCCATCGCTCGGCGCCCTCAATCGGATCGCGGTGGCAAAAGGGTTGCGCACTATGGCCGATTACGGCATGCAACTGGTCATCCAAGGTGATTTAAGTTGCCACGACGTGGTGAATTCCGTCACTTAACGCAAGACATCCCGCAGGACTTGTTCGACCATGTCGGGCACTTCGACGCCAGTGATGATCCGCTGGCCGCTGCTGCGGTCGATTTGCACGATGCGGCCAAAAGCCATGGAGATAATTTCCACCGCCGCTTTGGGATCCAAATTCACGTCATTCTGGGTCAGATTCTGCCAAAACGCCTTGATCGCCATTTGCGGCGAATCGGCGTGAATAGTGGCGAAGAAATTCGAATGGCCAGTGGTCATTAGACGATAGATCGATTTCACGTTGCCAATCGAAATCTCGCCGCAAATAATCGCATCGGGCGTTAAGCGCACCACCGCATCCAATATGTGGCCATAGCTGACTTGGTTAGCCGA
>CANGQU010000139.1 GCA_947456345.1 Alphaproteobacteria bacterium
AAAATTTGCAAGTGACCGGCTCGTTCAAGGCGCGGGGCGCTTTGGCCTGTGTATTGGGTATGGACGATAGTGTGGAGAAAACCGGCGTGATCACCGCCAGCGGCGGCAATCACGGCATCGCCGTCGCCTATGCCGCCAAACGGCGCGGCGTGGCGGCGACAATATATGTACCTGAATCAATCAATGCGGAAAAAAAACGCTATATGAATGAATGGGGCGGCAAGACCATCGTCGCCGGGCCGATTTTCCACAATGCGCTGACGACGGCGCGCGCGGTGGCGGCGGAAAAAAATATTCCCTTTATCCATACTTTTGCCGACCGGGCGGTGATTTGCGGGCAGGGGACGGTGGCGTTGGAAATTTTGCGCCAATTACCCGAGGTGGATGTATTGGTAGTCGCCATCGGCGGCGGCGGGTTGATCGGCGGCATGGCGATTGCGGCGCATGCGATCAATCCGAAAATCCGTATTATCGGCGTCGAGCCGACCGGTGCTGCGACTTTATACGAATCCCTGCGCGCGGGCAAAATCGTCAAATTGCCAAATGTAAATACCAAGGCTGGAACGTTATCGATGAGCCAGACAGCGAAAATAAATTTTGATCTGGTGCGCGATCATATCGAAGAAGTGGTGCTGGTCACCGACGAGGAAATGCGCGACGCGGCGCAATGGTTGTGGTTTGAAATGGGCGTCGCGGCGGAATATTCCGGTGCCGCCACGGCCGCGGCATTGCTGCAAAACCGCATCAAATTGCAACCCATGGATCGTGTTTGCGCCGTGGTGTGTGGTGCGGGTTTGGATGGGTTAAGCACTTAAATTGTAATGGTTATTTCACTTGTTCCCGCAATGCTTGGGCTTGCCCAGCTCGCTGCAACATCATCAGATTATTGGCCTGGATAACGGATTTACCGGTAAAACTTTGCGCTTGCGCTGTTGCTGCCAGTGTCGGAACGCATTCCGCTCGCACCAGATGACGATGAATGAGCGCAAAAGAGCTGTATGCTATACTTACATAACCCGGCAAATCGGCAAAATGCGCTGGCATCAGTTCGTTGTTGTTATTGTTTTCCTGCTCGGTATCGCATCGATGCAAGACAGTGATCACTTTGGGTCGAATTGCCGAAATTGTGTTCCGCCAGTTTTCGATGCTGTGTAATGATGATTGCGCCAAAGGGCCGCCGCCGAACCTGCTGCTACCATTAAAGATGTTAAATAGAACCACGGCATCGTAATCATTTTTTTCATCGCACAAAAAATCTCTACCGTTTGCCAAGTTGATTGAGTCGCCTGTAAAATCTTTTGCCACCGTAAACCCAGCCTCGGCCCAGGTATCGATCGGGGGCCGTATAGTGAGTCCTGTTTCCAGCGTTCTTGGAAAATACCAATGCCACATATCGAATTTGCTGCCATCGGCGCTAATGCCTACCAAGGCCGCCGTACGTATGATGGTATGGTTTGCCATGATTGTTTTGTTTCAATATCCTTAGCGTAAAACCCTGAAATACATATAGCTCATATTTTGGTTGGGTGCGTTTGGATCAAATGCTTGGCTGCCGCCTTGAAAATAGCCATAGGGAGATCCAGCATAACAGCCTTCGGTCCAACGAAAAGTCTGGCCAGAACCGCCGGGCTGCAAGGCCTCATAAGCTTGGAGTTCACCGGTTGTCTCGTTCCACTGCCCAATTGCGGCGTTAGCATAATTGTAAACATCGGGTGGAAGGGTGTTAAGCCCATTCAAGCTGGTGTTGAGTGCTTTGCAAACTTCAAAACTAACGTCCTCGACATAAAAAACTGGGACTTTAACGCTGCCAAAATTGACAGCAGGCAAATAGCCAAATCTGGGTGAGCCGTCAAACATTGCCGGATTAATGTTGATGCCGGTGGCGCAGTTTGTCGCGAACAGGCAATTCGGTTCATTAGTGCACAGCTCATTTGGGTTGCCAGGCCTGGCAACAATGATATCAGCCGGGTTATATCCGTTGCTTGTAGCGCAATCAAAAGCCTGAGCCAATTTTATTGCTTCATGCAGCAGCGTACTGGCTTTCAGCGATGCCTCTTCGCGACTGGCATTAGGACTGTTGCCCCGGCTGGCAATCGCAATAGCCGAGGTGATGGCGGCGATCAGAACCACCGCCAGCAGAATCGTGCCGATGGCGAAGCCGGAATCGGGCGCGGCGGGTGTGATCCGATGCATGTGTCAGGTATCAATTTTCGGTGAAAATGATTAAGGATGTCTTAAGACTTTACCAGATTATCCGGCGCAATAAACATAAGATCGTAGGAGGGACGTGATTGTTAACGGCAAAGTTGCTGTTATTGACGCGCGGGTCTGGAAGGGGTTGGCGGATAGGCCTGTTGTATCAATTCCTTTGCTGCCACAGGAGACTTCTTGCCGCATCAAGTATTGCTGTATGGGTTGTTGGTTTGCTCTCTCTGCCCTCGCGACCATAAGGGTCAGAATAGTTTTTTGCTTCTTTTACAGCTCCCGTTCCCTGCGGCAAGAACATAGGATCGATTCGCAAGCGTCCGATATTACCCTGTGCCGCCATTGCTAATGGTTGCGCCAAGTTCTCCCTGCGGGTCTTGTCGATGTTAATCGCCTCTATTTCTGCTATCGCTGTTTCGCTTAGCCTGTATTCATATGTGTTCTTGAATCCAACTATCTTGCGCCGAATTTCTTCCCCCTTGCGATAGATAACACGGTTGTATGTGGGCTCGTCAGCAAAAGGCTGTTCCAATAGGATAATGTCTTGCAGCTTGATGCCATTGCGGGCCGCTATTTCCGGTGTTGGCGTGATAAAGTTTTTAGGGCCAACACTTTGCGCCGTGGCGATCATGCCTGCGTGAATCTGTGCTGTTTTATGCGCCTCATCTAGGCTGCCCGGTAAGTCGCTTATATACTTGGCAACGAATCCCGCCGGATCGCGGTTATAGGATTGTTGTATGATCGCGATTTGATCCTCGATGGATAGGTTTTCGTGCTGCTTAAGCTCGCTGATAATTTTTGGTTGGGCAATAACTAAACTTAAATAATGATCCGCCATATAATTCACGCTGGCGGCAGTTATGAGTTGGCTATAAAAACGCTCGGGTTCGGTTTTGGGATCCGCTGGACTGCCGCGCAAGATCGAGTTGATGGAACTATTTCGAATGGCATTGCGTAAAAACTCTGGTTGTTTTTGCCAGCGATCACTTATAGCCGACTGTAGTCCGAATAAAAAATTATCGGGCATTTGTTGGTCTTGATTGATCGCTCGATCTGCTGCCCAGACGCTTAACTCAACCATATCGCGGTTGGTCAATTTTGCATCAGTGAAATAGGTGCGATAATCTTGTGGCCCCAACGCTGCGATGGACGGGTTATAATCGGATTGTAATGTACCAATCAGCGCTGGGTCGTTAAACCGAACCACACCCTCCGGCTGTGCAACCCCGCAACCACCAAGCATCGAGGCGGTGCTTAACCCCAATCCCGCAACCATAGAATGTAGCCAGCTAAAACGCATGATCCATTTAAGATACAATATTTGAGCGTGGCTTTCAAGGTAGAATCAGGCAATTTTATTGCTTTTCCATACTCTTGGCTACTGCTTGCGCGATGGCATCAAAAGCCGGATGTAACGATTTCCCTATGGCGGCTTGCCCCAGATCCATCGCCTGGCGTAAACCGATATCCAACGGAATCTCGCCCAAAAATTTTACGCCGATTTTTTCAGCTTCCAAGCGTGCGCCACCATGGGCGAAAATTTCGCTGCGGTG
>CANGQU010000140.1 GCA_947456345.1 Alphaproteobacteria bacterium
CATCAATGGTACGGAACACCACGGGCTTGTCCCCGGCCGCGTCCAGGATCTGCCGATAAAACTCGGTTTGTTCAACAACGCTTGGCACATCGCCATAAGTCATAAAGGCAATTTCGGTGCGGAACAGACCGATGCCATGGGCGTTAGTTGCCGCCAGTTGTTCAACGTCGACAGGCAAGCCCGCATTGACCATCAGATTGATGGCAACACCATCCGCGGTAACACTGGGCAGATGTTTGGCGGCTTCATACACGGCGCGAAGCTTGGCTTTGGCGGCGATTTGCGCCTGCGCGGTTTGCACAATTTCCTCGCCGGGGCGCAAATACACTTCGGCCCGATCGCCATCGACAATGATCCTATCGCCCGCCTCGATGCGGCGCATCGCTTCGGGTATTTTGCCGACGACGGGTATTTGCAGCGCACGCGCCACCACCGCCACGTGCGCGGTTTGCGCCCCTTCTTCCAACAACAAACCGCGCAAATAGCGGCGGTCGAAATCCAGCAGTGCCGCCGGGCCAAGATCACGGGCAACGACGATGAAATCCTGATCCATGATGTGTTTTTGTAAAAAACCCTGCTCACCCAACAGATGTTGCAGCAAGCGGGCGGTCAAATCCTCGATATCCGCCATGCGGGCGCGCAAATACGGATCATGCGTCAAGTTAAGCCGAGCGCGGGTTTCGTTATGGACTTTTTGCACCGCCGCCTCGGCCGACAGACCGGAGTCAATCGATTCATACATCCGGTTCAACCAGGACTGATCGCGGGTAAAGAGGCTATAGGTTTCTAAAATCTCGAGCGGTTCCATCAACGCCGGGCTTGCCTCGTCATTCAGGTTTTCGCGCGCTTCATGAATCTTGGCGTTGATATCGCCCTGCATGGTGCGGATCGCGGCGCGCAGGCGTTGACGCTCGGCTTCCGGTTGATCGGAGAGCATGCGGGTGATACGCGGGGCGGAATTATACATGACCGCGCGGCCAATCGCCAAGCCGCTATTGATGCGCAGACCGGGCAAGCGGGTGATGACCGATGCGGTGCCTTCATCCGCCGTGGGATCGATGTTTTTGATAAGATCGCCGGAGGAGAGCACATAACCCAGCAAAATCGCCGCGGTTTCCAGCTGTTCGACATCCTCGCCCGCAAAATCACGGCGCTGGGCGTTTTGTATGGTCAAAACGCCAATCACCCTGCCACCCAATAAAATCGGCACGCCGCAAAAAGATTTATACTGCTCTTCGGCCGTTTCGGGGCGATAGACAAAATTGGGATGTTGCCAGGCATCGGCCGCGATCACCGGCGCAGCGGTTTGTGTCACAAGGCCAACCAACCCCTCGCCGATTCTGAGGCGGGTTTGATGCACCGCTTGTTGGCTAAGGCCATAGGTGGCGAATAATTCTAAGACTTCGCCGGGGCGTTTGATGTAAATCGAGCAAACCGGCGTGCCCATACCCTGGGCGATGGTCTTGACGACCATTTCCAATCGCCGTTCCGGATCGGCGTAATTGCCGAGCACGTCGCGCAAATCGCGCAGCAAGTGACGGGGCGAGTTTGAAGCGTGAGGTGTTGATGACGAAGACAGCATAGTATTTAGGGTATAGGGGATGGGCTATGGGGTATAGAGGAATCGAGAAATTTCCATAAACTTTTATGGTCAAACGACCTTAAAATACCCCTCTCCATGGTCTTACCCGCAACATTGGGCGGATGGCAGAGACAATTGCAATGCAATTGGGTACACGTACGCCCCCCCTCCTCTTCGCTCATGCCTTGGCCCCTATCAAGGACGGGGGAGAAAACCTGAGCCGCTTTGGCAAATTTTTATTTGCTTTTTTCAACCAATCTTGGTGCCGGCATTCCATAAAATGGCAAACTGCTTTTTATATGCTTCTGCCAACGCTTTATTCTCGATAACAAATATTTGCGCGGGCGGACCCCAAACAATAAAAGCCAATTTGTCTTTGAAGACATAAAAAGGTACGGACGAAAAATGCTGTTTATCCAATGCCGCATAAGCAATATGCGGCGAAGGCTGGTTGTTATCACCCTCGGCAATCAAAGCGCGGCAAGTTATACTGCCATGCTTTTTGATGCGTTCGATGTGCTGATTGGTGGCATCGGCATCTTCATCCCAGAATTTTTTTTCTTCGACGCCGAATACGGTATATTCCCCGCCTTCATCCGCCGCCATTGTTGCGTATAAATCCAAGAAAAATTTGTCCAGCGCTTTTGGCCCCTTATACACTCGCATCTCTTCCCCGCGCAGGCGTACGCCGGATCGATCCAAAAACTCAATCCCTGCGATTTCCAAGTTCTCGCGGATGGATTCAATAGACGATAGATGCGGCAGGGTTTTTTCATTCTCAATATTTTTGATTGTTTGCAGTGAGACGTTAGTTTGCCCCGCCAAGTCTTCTTGGGACCAGCGCAACAACGCCCGCGCGGCGCGAATTTGTTTGGCATCGATCATGGTTTTAATTCCGCAGTGGATAATTTAATCAAAGTAGAGTTATCTAAAAGTACAATAAGACGACCAGATAGCATATATTTCGTATAAAATATACTAATAAATAAATATTAGCATACTTTTAAATTAATTTTATGGACATACGCGTGGTGCAATGTTATTGATCTTTTAGGTTACTCAATCCTTGGAGGGGAAAATGCAATCAAGAAATGCAACGCTAAAAAGACTGACTCCAGTAATTGCCAGCACTGTTCTAACGTTGGTTGGTCTTACGGGGTGTACGCCAGAGCCAAAGGCTGTTAGCCCGACAAGGGCAAAAGAAGTCGGCAACAGTCTATTATTGAACCCACAACATGCCGCGGATTATGAGGCTAACGAAATTTTGGCGGCTTATGCCATTTTTTCGCCAGAACAATTGGTACAACAGAGCCTGCGTCAATTGCGCTTACGACAAAATGATCAAGCTCCCAGCATCCGTGAGTTATGGGCGCTACACAATCTGATGGTGCAACTGGGTGCTAATATGGGACTTAAAGACCATAAACCCTTCGATCTGTTGCAGTATGATTCCTTCAAAACTATGCTGTTGGATCCAGCCTCAGAATCGGCAATTGCCGTCACTTCCAAAGAATCCTATGTGTATCGATTCGAGCAAGCTGTGCGGGCTGCGATAGCCACTGGGCAATCATCTTGGTATTTGGATCGGGCGGCGGCCGAGCAAAGTTTCGGATCATTAAGCGATGTGGAATACCAAGCGATCTCTGCCATCGCTGAGGATTTAAGCAAGCGCCCGATTAAGTTGCTGACCCTTGATCTAACAAAAGTGATTGACAAGACCGCTGCTGAATCGCCGCAGCTACAAACAATTACCAATGCACTGGCGGCAAGGATGAATCTTGAACTCCCCACAGTCGGGCCTGCCACTCATGACCCCAAACAGGTTCTGGCGGCAGCTATAAACTGGCTGGCCACGCAAAAAGATGCCGATGTTGCAACGGCTGCCATTCATAGCGACCCGGCCCATAGCAGCAATACTTTCGCCCCGTTTTTGATGGGATACATGGCTGGCAGCAATCGCGGCTCTTTGGGATATTCCGCCTCTGGCCGGATGGGGCAATCACCGATTGGTTTATCCGCCAACGGCGCGCCTCGTGCCGTAACAAATGCGAATACGGCCAACACTAATGGCAATGCTCGCGGTGGCGGCAACAGCGGTGGCACCCGTGGTGGCGGGGGCGGCAGCAGTGGTACCGGAGGGGGAGGTGGCGCTCGCGGTGGTGGCA
>CANGQU010000141.1 GCA_947456345.1 Alphaproteobacteria bacterium
CTGAGGCGGGTTAATGATGGCGGCAAAATCGCGAATGCCATACATGCCCAGATTCGAGATGCTGAAACTGCCGCCCGTATATTCTTCGGGCTGCAATTTACCGCCTTTGGCGCGTTCGGCCAACGCCTTCATCTCCAGCGAAATTTCCTTGAATCCCTTGCGCTCGGCATTGCGAATGATGGGGGTAATCAAACCGCCGGGGATGGCGACTGCGACCGAGATATCCGCTTGGTGGTATTTCAACAAACCCTCATCACTCCACGAGACATTGGCGTTCGGAATTTTTACAAGGGCGCTGGCGACCGCTTTGATGATCAAATCGTTAACCGACAGCTTGACACCATCGGCTTCCAGCTTTTTATTCAACCGCGCGCGCATTTCCAACAGCCCGTTCAATTTACAATCGACGGTCAAATAAAAATGCGGCACGGTTTGTTTTGATTCGGATAAGCGCTTGGCAATCACCTTGCGCATCATCGTGTGCGGTTCCAACGTATAGCCCGATTGCGGCGCGTTATTCGCCGCAACCAACGATTTATTTTGCGCAATCGGTTTATTCGCTCCGGACTTGGCGGCATTCTCAACATCCAGGCGCACAATGCGCCCGCGCGGGCCGGTTCCAGAAATACCCGACAGATTCACACCCGTTTGCGCCGCAATACGTTTGGCCAAGGGTGATGCGATGATTCGTTGTGCTTGCATAATAGATTCCTGCGCTGCTCGGGATGAGTTATTTATTCAAAATGGACTTCACGGCGGCTATCACATTCTCCACCTGCGGCAGGCTCATCGCCTCGAGGTTAGCGGCATAGGGCAACGGAATGTCGACGCCGGTGACGCGGGTAAAAGGCGCGTCCAGTTCATCAAAGGCCTGCTCCATAATCACCGCCGCGATTTCGGAACCGATGCCCGCATAGGGCCAGCCTTCTTCAACGCTAACGATATGATGGGTTTTGCGCACCGAATTGACAATCGTTTCCGTGTCCAAGGGACGCAGGGTGCGCAAATTGATAACCTCGCATGAAATTCCTTGTTCGGCCAATTTCTCGGCGGCTTTTAAGGCGACGCCGACCATTTTGGAAAACGCCGTGATCGTCACATGCTCGCCACTGCGTTCAATTTTGGCTTTGCCGATGGGAATCACAAATTCCGGATCGGTCGGACACGGGAATGATTGCCCATACATAATTTCGTTTTCCAAAATTACAACCGGGTTGGGATTGCGGATCGCGGCTTTTATCAAGCCTTTGGCGTCTTCGGCGGAATATGGCGCCACTACTAACAGACCCGGACAATGCGCATACCACGATGCGAAACATTGCGAATGCTGCGCACCAACGCGCGATGCCGCGCCATTCGGGCCACGGAACACAATCGGACAACCCAATTGTCCGCCCGACATGTACAATGTTTTGGCGGCGGAATTGATAATTTGGTCAATCGCCTGCATCGAAAAATTCATGGTCATGAATTCTACAATCGGCTTGAGTCCCAAAAAGGCAGAGCCCACAGCCAGCCCAGCAAAGCCATGTTCAGTGATCGGCGTATCGATAACGCGTTTCGGGCCGAATTCATCCAACAATCCCTGCGATACTTTGTACGCGCCATTATATTCGGCCACTTCTTCGCCCATCAAAAAGACGTCCTTGTCGCGGCGCATTTCTTCGGCCATCCCCTCGCGCAACGCTTCGCGCACGGTTTTGATTTCGGTGGGGCCGGTGTAAACAACATCGGCCAGAGTGGGGGCCACAGGTTCTGCCGAAGGCTTGGCCGTGTTGATAGCAATTTCGGATTTTGGCGCCGGGGCGACCGCTTGCGGGGCGTGGCTGCCGTTGGTTTTAATAGCGGATGCGTCCTCGCCGTCTTCCAATAGCACCGCAATCGCCTCGTTCACTTTGACGGCTTGGGTTCCGGCAGGGATAAGGATTTTGCCAATCACCCCCTCGTCCACGGCTTCGACTTCCATAGTGGCCTTGTCGGTTTCAATTTCGGCAATGACCTTGCCGGCTTTGACCTTGTCGCCTTCTTTGACGTGCCATTTGGCCAAATTCCCTTCGGTCATGGTGGGCGACAATGCGGGCATTAAAATTTGAATGGGCATATTCTCTATCCTCTTATTGTGTCATCCTGAGGGAGCATAGCGACCGAAGGATCTGGATCATCGAGATCCTTCGCTGCGCTCAGGATAACATTAAAATAACACTAAGCAGCGACCAACACATCCGTCCATAATTCGGATGAATCCGGCTCTGGGCTGGTTTGGGCGAAATCGGCGCAATCGTTGACGATGGATTTCACCTCGGCTTCGATTTTTTTGAAATCCGCCTCGGTCCCGATTTTGTTTTTATCCATATACGCGCGCAACAATTCGATGGGATCGGATTCGGTGCGCATTTTTTCCACCTCCTCCTTGCTGCGGTATTTGCCAGGATCGGACATCGAATGACCGCGATACCGGTATGTCATCATTTCCAACAAATACGGGCCCTTGCCGCTGCGGACATGATTGACGGCTTTTAATCCGGCTTCGCGGACGGTCAGGACATTCATGCCATCCACCCGTTCGCCGGGGATGCCGTAACCGACACCGCGTTGATACAACCCAGGACCGGCCGCCGCGCGGGCGCAGGACGTGCCCATGCCGTATTGATTATTTTCGATGATGTACACAACCGGCAGTTTCCACAATGCCGCCATATTAAAGGCCTCGTATACCTGGCCCTGGTTGGCGGCACCATCGCCCATATAGGCCAAATTCACGCCGCCGTCGCCCCGGTATTGATGGGCAAAGGCCAGACCCGTACCCAACGGCACCTGCGCGCCCACAATGCCGTGGCCGCCGTAAAAGCCCTTTTCCTTGGAAAACATGTGCATAGAGCCGCCCTTGCCCTTGGAATAGCCGCCGATGCGGCCGGTCAATTCGGCCATCACACCACGCGATTCCATCCCGCAAGCGAGCATATGGCCGTGATCACGGTAAGCGGTAATCACCGTATCCTGTGGCTGCAAGCAATCTTGCATCCCGACCACCACGGCTTCCTGGCCGATATACAAATGGCAAAAGCCGCCGATCAGACCCATGCCGTATAGCTGGCCGGATTTTTCTTCAAACCGGCGGATCAACAGCATGTCACGGTAAAATTTCAATAGTTTTTCGGTGGTGACGTTGCTGGATTTTGCCGTGGGCGCGGAATTTGGTTTTTTATTTTTGCTCATGAATGTTTCCTGGACAATGGGATAAATGGCCAATGATCGAGACTATAGGGTTTATCGGCAAATTCGCCGCCGGGCAAGCAAAACGTTAAGATTTCGTTCGCAGCTGCGAAGAGCGCTCTTTTACTTGTGGAAAATGCTACTTAAAATCTTGGCATAATTCGAGGGTACAAAAATGACTATCAGAAAAAGTTTTAGGGTTGCGCCAAGTCCCGCCGTAATTTATTCCATCGCCGTTAAAGACGCGACTGGCGCATGGGTTCGTTGTTCCGAAGCCACCATACCCACCACAAATATCTTAAAAGTATTTGACCAATTGCGCCAAATTCTAGAACAAAATCCTCGCGTTTATTGTCTCCGCCTATCTGGCGATAAGATCGGGGCTAAATTAGGTTTGGATTTAAAGCCAATTACAATTTTAGGTCGTGAGAGAACCGGCATGGTTATGCCAATAGATAGAGATGTTTATGCGCGATTGTTGACAATAAATTCGAGAAAAAGGGCTTAACCGATTTTTTGGGCTCTTTTA
>CANGQU010000142.1 GCA_947456345.1 Alphaproteobacteria bacterium
GCCGTTTAAATCCAATCCGCGCTCGTCGGCTTTGATTTTGGCGATACGGGTCGAATCAATGCGGCTCATTTGCCCGGCACCGATGCCCAGCGTGGCGCCGTCCTTGACATAGACGATGGCATTCGATTTGACGTGCTTGGCGACTTTGGCTGCAAACAGCAAATCGGCGGTTTGCGCCGCATCGGGTTTTTTCTGGGTGACGATTTGTAAATCTTTGGCCGCAAGCTTGGCAAAATCGCGGTCTTGGTATAATAAGCCGCCGCGCACGCTGCGCAATTGCCAGACCCGTTCTGTGGAGTCAGGAAATTGCGGCAACAACAATAAACGCAGATTGGATTTTTTGGCAAAAATGGCGCGGGCCGCAGCATCGGCTTGTGGGGCGATGACCACCTCGGTGAAGATTTTGGTAATCTCCTCGGCCAGTGCTGCATCCAATGGACGGTTGATGGCGACAATGCCGCCAAAGGCGCTGACAGGATCGCAGCGATAGGCGTTTTGATACGCACGCAAACAATCCGCGCCAATCGCCACACCGCATGGATTCGCGTGCTTGATAATCACGGCGCAGGGTTCGGTAAATTCCGCCGCACATTCAATCGCCGCATCGGCGTCGAGGAAATTGTTATAGGACAATTCCTTGCCCTGCAATTGCACCGCATCGGAAAGGCCACAGCCCGTGGTACGATAGAATCCCGCGACTTGGTGGGGGTTTTCGCCGTAACGCAGACTTTGTTGTAAATCCGCGCTGTGCCGCAGCGCCTGTGGCAAGGCTTCGCCCAATTCGCCGCCCAGCCAGTTTGCAATCATGCCGTCATACGCCGCCGTCAGGGCAAAAGCGCGGCGCGCCATTTTTTGCCGTAGGGCAAACGTCGTCTGGCCGGCATGCGCGTCCAATTCCGCCAATAGCGCCGCATAATCGCCAGGATCGGTAATGACCGTCACATCGTGATGGTTTTTCGCCGCCGCGCGCAGCATGGCCGGGCCGCCGATATCGATGTTTTCAACCAGCGTCCGGTAATCCGCTTTTTTCGCCAAGGTTGCAGCAAAAGGATAAAGGTTGAGTATCACCAAATCGATGGGCGCGATGCCATGCTCGCGCATAGCAGCTTGGTGGTTGGCATCATCGCGTTTGGCCAAGATGCCGCCATGCACATTGGGGTGCAGGGTTTTTACCCGCCCATCCATGATTTCCGGGAAATTGGTGATCTGGCTGACATCGGTTACCGCGTAACCCTCGGCCGCAATCGTTTTGGCCGTGCCGCCGGTTGAGATGATGGCAATGCCATGGCGCTTTAGGCCCGCCAATAATTCGGGCAGGCCGGTTTTATCGGATAGGGAGATCAAAGCCCGGCGGATGGGACGCAATTCACTCACGATTTTTTTCCTTCTTTTTGCAGCGCCCATCTAACACAAGCCTCGCTGCCCAGCAACTCCCCGCGCAACACAACTTGTTGGGTGCGCTGCAATTGGCCCATTTGTCCCAAATAAACCGATGGCTCCAGCGCCATTTCCGCCCCGCTAACCCGGATGCGCCAACCCGCGCCGCTGGGTGTGCGCAAGAGCACGCTGTTGGCGGCCTGGCTGCATTGAATTTTGGGATGCAGGTGCAGTCGCAGGGCAAAAGGTTGCGGCGCGAACACGCCGCCCAGGTTCGATAAATTATCTTCCCCGCGCAAATCATCGCCATCGGCCGATAAAAATAATTGGCGGCGGTGGTGGATGCCCCATTCGCGCCAGCCATTGTGGCCGGTTTCCAGCCATACTTGCCCCTCGCCAGTTTTGCGCTCGATAATCCATTCGCTGGGCGAGGGTTCGGGTAATTGCGGCAGTTCCAACGCGCTATGCGCTGCCAAGCCGCGACCCGCCACCAGCCACGCGGCATTTAACGCTGCGCCCGAACCGCAATTGACGATAATCCGCTCCCGCCCAACGCTGAATTCCATCGCCAGGGGCGAGCTGTGATACACGCTGTGCGGGCAGCGGTTTAGCCCGGCATCCAGTAATAATAACGACCGTCCGGCTTGCAAACGCTGCCAGCCGCCGTCTTCCAGCGCGTCGCCGGGGCGGCCTTTTTGATTGGCGGTGATCAATAGCAAATCCAACCACTCCGCGCGCTCCTCGAAACTGCCGTGGAATAGGGCCAGCCCGCCATCGCCATGGCGCATATGCCGCAGCGCGCGGGCCGCAGCCGCGATCGCCTCGGCCAGGCCGTCGGGCATGGTTTGATTGGCGCTGGTGAACAGGCCGCGAATTTCCAAAAGATCGGCCAGGATTTGCGCCTGACCGCCTGGGCCACGACACAACGCACAGCCATCGGGCAGAATGTTGTTGGCCAGCCATTCCTGCAATTCGGTGATAAGCCCGCCCATCGGCAGATAATTTTCGCCCAGCGCCTGGCTGGCGAATAACAGCGCTTTGAGCGCCCGCAAGCGGTCGAGCCCATGGGTTTGCTGCAAATACAAACGTTCCAAATGCCGCAATTGCCGCCAAAACCCGGCATACCATTGCTGGCGGAAAACGTCATCGGCGGCAGCGCCATAAAAACCATATTGGCTGAGCCAGCCGGTGATGCGTTCGGCCAAAACCGGCAATTGCCACGCGGCTTCGTGCCAATCGTTGAATTGGCCTAACCAATCCTCGATCAATTGGCGGGCGGCTTGGCGGGCGTTGTTGCCACCGACCGCGTGTAAATGCCGTAGCCAGCGAAAGCCATGCAATTCATTAAAAGCCAGCGGGGCCAAAGCGCCGCACCAATTCGCGATCTTGCCCGATTCAATGGCCAAAGCGTAATCGCGCCCGGCCAAAACGCATTTCCCGCGCAGCCATTGTATGCCAAGGGTGGCGTCGCCCGCGAACACATCGCGCGGTTGCCGGGCCAAGTGGCTGGGCACACCATTATCCAAGAGCGAGGTATAAACCGGATTGCGGTAAATCAATTGGCGGCCGAAGCGGCGCAATTTGCCCGCGACACCGTCTGGTATTAACCCGACTTGGTATGTGGCGCTGGGGCGCACGGCGCGGGCCATGTTCTAGCCCCGCAATTGACGCAGATTTTGGGCGTATTGGCTGGGCCCGCCCGCAAATGCCGCCGTGCCCGCGACCAGCACATTCGCCCCGGCCTCGATCACTGCGCGGGCAGTTTGTGGCGTGACGCCGCCATCTACTTCCAATTCGATGTTGCGGCCGGATTGCGCGATCATTTGGCGCAAGGCGGCGATTTTCGGCAATTGCGCTTGGATAAATTGCTGTCCGCCAAAACCTGGGTTGACGGTCATGACCAGGATCAAATCAATATCGCCTAGCATATTTTCAACCGTGGCAATGGGGGTGGCGGGATTAAGCACCACGCCGGCTTTTTTGCCTGCGGACTTGATCATCTGCACGGTGCGGTGCAAATGCGGGCCAGATTCTGGATGCACGGAAATGATATCCGCACCAGCTTGGATAAAATCGGGTAATAACGGATCGACGGGGGCGATCATTAAATGCACATCGAGTGGGATCGTGATCAGTGGGCGCAACGCCTTGACCGCCATGGCGCCAAAAGTCAAATTCGGCACGAAATGCCCGTCCATAACGTCGATATGGATGTAATCCGCGCCCGCTTGTTGCATTTCTTGGGCTTCTTGGCCTAAGGCGGCAAAATTGGCGGCAAGTATCGAGGGGGCGATTTTGATATTTTGCATCAAACTGTGGTAGCAGCTTATGATAAACGCTGCAAGCGGCAGACGAAA
>CANGQU010000143.1 GCA_947456345.1 Alphaproteobacteria bacterium
CAAGTTTTTGTTTCAATTCGGCTTTGACCGCTGCGAATTCCTTGGTAACTGGGGGGGTAACGTTTTGCAGTTGCAAAACATGCCAGCCCAGCGGGCTTTGTAGCGGTTGGCTGATTTCGCCCTTGTTGAGGGCGAAGACAGAAGCGCGCAAGCTTTCCGGCAATTCGGCGGCGGTGATGTTGCTAAGTTCTACGGTATCAAGTTTGGCCACAGTTTTTGCTGCACTTGCCAAGCTGGCTTTCTCACTGTCGATCAGGGCGCGGGCTTTTTTCGCATCGGCCTCGCTGCTGAACACGGCTTGGGTTAGGCTGCGGCGCTCGGGCGTGCTGTAAGCAGCGGTGTCGTTATCGTAAGCTGCTTTTAATGTGGCCTCGTCGATGGTGATGGTGGCAGCGATTTTATCCGGGCTTAGCCACAATACGCGCAGGGCGCGGTATTCGGGGGTCGAGAAATCGGCCTTGTTGGCATCGATTAAGGCGCGCAGTTCCGCGTCCGTGGGGTTGCCGATTTTATCCTTGCCCACCAATTTGGCGAAGCGGTTGAATTGCGCGTAAGGGATATCCATCACCAGCGCGTCGCGGGTTTCTTGATCGTATTTGGCTTGCAGTTTTTGCATCACTTGCGGCACCGGAATGCTGCTGCCCAACGCCCAGGCCAATTGCGAATTGACCAAATCGCGTTTGATCAATGCTAGGTACTGCGCTTCGGTCATGTTGTTTTGTTGCAGCAAGTTGCGGAACAGCGTGGGAGAGAATTTTTTGGTCTCGGGATCTTGGAACGCCGGATCTTTGGCCAAATGCTCTTTCAAGATGGCTTCGGATACCGCCAGGCCTAGCTTGCCAGCTTCGGCGCCGTATAATTTTTCGGTCAACCATTGTTGTACCGAGTTTTGTGCCAAGGCTTGGCGTAAATCCGGATTGTCGGTGACATCGACCTGGCCTTGGTACATGCGTTGAATGCGTTGCACTTCGCGGTCGACCATAGTGCGGAGCTGGTCGGGGCCAAGCGTATTACCCTCGACCCGAGCGATGGTCTGATCAGCTCCGCGGTTGCGGAAAATATCGCCAATGCCCCAAACGGCAAAGCTGATGATAATCAGGCCAAGCAAAATTTTGATAAACCAACTGCCAACGGTGCTGCGCAAAGTCTGTAACATGTACTGCCTCTTGATGGTGTTTCTTGAATTGATCCACTTTGGATAAGGCCTTGGGTGAAGAAAATCAAGCGGTTTTAAAACGGTTTTGGCTGTGCGTGAGAAAATTTTCCGCTATAAGCAGCCAAGCAAAGAGTAAAACCCAGCAAAAAGTAACACCATGAAATACATTATCGGCAATTGGAAAATGAATGGCAGCCGCGATTTGGCGTGGAAGCTGACTTTGGATTTGCATCAATATGTGGCGGCCGAGGGGCGGGGTGACGCTAAAATGGTCCTGTGCCCGCCATTTGCTTATCTGCCACTGATGCAGGATTTTTTATCCCGCCACCAATCCGCCATAGGGTTGGGTGCGCAGGATTGCCACGCGCAGTCCAGTGGCGCCTTTACCGGCAATATCAGCGCGCCGATGTTGGCCGATATCGGTTGCGGTTATGTCATCCTGGGCCATAGCGAGCGCCGGCAATATCATGCCGAGAGCGACGCGCAGATCGCCCTTAAAGTAAAAGCGGCGCAAGGTTCTGGCCTTACCGCGGTTTTATGCATCGGTGAAACCATGGCCGAACGGCAAGGGGCGCAAACCAATGCGGTCCTGAGCCAGCAGCTCAATGGCTGTCTGTCGCCATTGCCGGATGCGGCAAAATTAATCGTCGCCTATGAACCTGTTTGGGCCATCGGCACGGGGTTAAACGCCAATGCCGATGATATAGAGTCGGCGCATCATCATATCCGCCAAGAATTGATCCGCCATTTCGGGCCCGGCGGTGGCAAAATATCCGTTGTGTATGGCGGTTCGGTCAAGCCCAGCAATGCCAAAGCCACATTGGCCACGCCCGGTGTGGATGGCGTGCTGGTGGGGGGCGCTAGCCTGCAATTCGCTGATTTTCGCGATATTTACGCGGCTTGTGCATAAGGCCTGGCGGCGCTTGTTGGGCGGCGAATTTCATCCTAGCCAGGGCGGGGTTTTTCCGCTAAAACTCTGCCTTTAAAAACAAGGGGCAGACATGACCACGATTTTATTGGTGATCCATCTTTTAGTGACCGTATTCCTAATCGGCATAATTTTAATTCAACGGGCCGAGGGCGGCGCCCTAGGCATGGGCGGCGGTTCCGGCATGGGCTTGATGAATGCCCGCGGACAGGCCAATTTTTTAACCCGTACCACGCGCTATTTGGGCATTGCCTTTTTTGCCACCAGCATCGCTCTGGCGTTTTTATCCACCAACCACACCACGCGCAATTCGATTGTCGATGATATCGCCAATACGGCACCCGCCGCAGAAACCCCGGCGCAACCGGTAGAGGCGCCCAGCGCACCGCTGCCCAAGTAAGCGGTTTTAGTGGAATAAATAAAGGCAAACTGCACTAAAAAAATAACAGGAAGCATGGCGACCACGATGACCAAATATGTTTTTATAACTGGCGGCGTGGTTTCTTCCCTGGGCAAGGGCTTGGCCAGTGCCTCCTTGGGCGCGTTGTTGCAGGCGCGGGGCTATACCGTTCGCTTGCGCAAGCTTGACCCCTATTTGAATGTCGATCCCGGTACAATGAATCCGCAACAGCATGGCGAGGTTTTTGTTACCGACGATGGCGCCGAAACCGATTTGGATTTGGGTCATTACGAACGCTATACCGGCGTGTCGTCGCGTAAAAGCGATAACGTCACTAGCGGCCGCATTTATTCCGAAGTCATCGCCCGCGAACGGCGCGGCGATTATTTGGGCGCGACCGTGCAGGTCATTCCCCATGTCACCGATGCGATCAAGGAATTCGTAAAAACCGATACCGGCAACGCCGATTTCGTGTTGTGCGAAGTGGGCGGTACGGTGGGCGATATTGAATCCTTGCCCTTCCTCGAGGCGATTCGCCAACTGGGCAATGAAATGGGCACCGAACGGGCGCTTTTCATCCATGTCACCCTCGTGCCCGTGGTCCATGCGGCGGGGGAGGCAAAGACCAAACCCACCCAGCATTCGGTCAAAGAATTATTGTCGAACGGGATTCAGCCGCAAATGTTGTTGTGCCGGACTGAACAGCCGCTCAGTGTCGAAGCGCGCAAAAAAATCGCGCTCTTTTGCAATATCAAGGACGCGAATGTGATCAACGCCCCGGACGTCGATAACATTTATCGCGTGCCGTTGCGCTATCACGAAGAAGGTTTGGACCGCCAAGTTTTGGCCCATTTCAACATGACGCCGGGTAAAATCGATTTGTCGCGCTGGCAAACAATTATGGAGCGGATCGACCAGCCTGAGGGCGAGGTGAATATCGCCATCGTCGGCAAATATGTCAGCCTCAAAGATTCTTATAAATCGCTGATCGAGGCGCTGGCCCATGGCGGTATCGCCAATCGGATCAAGGTCAAGCTGGATTGGATCGATTCCGAGAAGCTAGAGGGCAAGAACGACAACGAGATTACACAAATCCTGTCCATGGCGCATGGCATTTTGGTGCCCGGCGGATTCGGTATTCGCGGCGTCGAGGGTAAAATCTCCGCCGCCAAATTCGCCCGCGAGCGCCGCGTGCCGTATTTCGGTATTTGTTTTGGCATGC